>JAYWDM010000309.1:0-13437 GCA_043779885.1 Betaproteobacteria bacterium
GCCGGCCCGCGACCGAGGCGGACTCCCACCAGCACCACGGCCAGCAGGAAAAGCATCACGATATTGGCGAGATCGAAGTATTCGCTGAGCGGCGCGGCAATCGCGGTTGTCATCGCGCAGGCGAACAACGCCACGCAATAGCTGCGTAGCGAACTCCCGACGTTTCGCGGGCTGATCAACGCGTTATGCCGCGCGCCGGTGAGCGGCGCCTTCAACGTTTTTTCCATTTAGCGTTCTTTGCAAACAGAGCCTAACGCAGCACCTGTATATGCGGTGAAAATTATCGTGTGCCCGATGTAAAAATGGTGTAAAAATCGCCTCACGCCGGACGGGCCGCCGCGCAATGTTGCGGCGCCCGTGCGGCGGTATGCCTTTTTTTGCAGGAGTAGAGTTCATGCACCCGAAGAATATGATGCTTGCCGGTCTCATCGCGCTGACTGCCGCGTGCGCCGTCACCGAATCGCTTGCGCAGTTCGGCGGCGGATTTCCCGGCGGCGGCGGGATGCGCGGCAATCGCAATCGCCCCGACAGTGCGGCGCGTGAGCAGCGTCCCCCCATACAGGACAACTCGCCGGAGCAGATCGAAGACCGCTTGGGTCTCTTGGAGGAAGACCTGCGCCTTGCGGCCGACCAGCGCGCGGCGTGGCAACCGTATGCCGACAAGGTCAAGGCTTTGGTCGCCGATATAGGCCGGGAACGCGAGCGCGGGCCCTTAAGCGCGGGACAAGGCAATTCGCTCCAGCAAATCGAGCATGCGGTGGATAATGCGCGCAACCGGCTGACTGCGCTCGAAGACATCGCGGCCGCCGCCAAAACGCTTTACGCCAGCCTCAACCCGCAACAGAAGTCCGTGGCCGATCCGCGTTTGGCGACGATAGTGTCGGCCGTCACGAACGGCGGGGGCGGCGCCGCTTCCGGCAGACCGCGCAGACCCGGCAGCCCGCCGTAGCCGCAGTCATCGCGATGCCCGCGAATTGCTACTCGGTGCTTACCGTCGCGGCGGCGGTGCGCACGGCAGTCCACGGCTGCACACCCCGGCCGTCCGGCAACTCGACCGTACCCTCGATCGCGCTGCCCTTTACGCGTCCGCTGAAGCGCACGATGCCGCGGGCATCCGG
This sequence comes from Betaproteobacteria bacterium, assembly GCA_043779885.1. Taxonomy (GTDB): domain Bacteria; phylum Pseudomonadota; class Gammaproteobacteria; order Burkholderiales; family SG8-41; genus PALSA-1004. Next base: position 1,119 of record JAYWDM010000309.1, read on the forward strand.
CAGCGCGAAAGTGAAATCATTTCCCCGCAACGTCAGATATTGCGGCCTGAGCGCCTTGCCCGCGACGCTCACCGTGCCCTCGATCGACTGGAAACGCTGCCTGAGCGCCAGTTCGTAGGTCGCGCCGCCCGCAATTTTGACTTCCCATGCGCCGGCGATCCTGGCAGGGACAACCCACAGATTGACCGTCGCCGCCGGCACGCCGGTTATCGCTTCCTTTTCCGGCACATCGAACGAGACGGCGTCGTCAGGCCGCCAATCGCCGAAATGATAATCGTGCGACACCACGCGCACGCCGGGCTTGAGTTCGTTGAAGATCTTCTGGCGCAGATTCATCATCATTTCGGGCAGCAGATATAACGTGAGGACCGTGGCTTTGCTCAGGTCCGTCTTGAACACGTCCTGCTGCGCGAAGCGCACGCGATCGGCGACGCCCAGCTTGACCGCCTTCTCGTTGCTGAGCGTGACCAATTCGGGATCAATGTCGACGCCCATGCCGCTTGCCTTGAACTGGCGGGCCGCGGTAAGCACTATGACGCCGTCGCCCGAACCGAGGTCAATGACGTAATCGTTGGCGCCGACGTTCGCCACGCGCAGCATGTGATCGACCACCGTCTGCGGCGTCGGCACGTAGGGGCCGCCGGTGCGTTCGATGTCCGCCGCCACGGCCGGCGCGGCGGACAGCAGGAGCATCAGCAGCAGCCGCGAAAGTCCGCGGCCGCGTTGCGTCACGGGTGCCATTGCCGGTCTAGAACCGCAGCTTGTCGCCCGGATTGATCGCAAACACCTTGACCGGAAAACTGCCCAGCGCTTCGATGTACTCCTGCGGCGTGCCGACCAGAAACGGGTTCGTCGCGTAGTGCATCGGAATCGCGTATTTCGGCTGCAGGTATTCCCGGGTGGCCTTCGCCGCGTCCTTCGGGCTCATCACATAATGGCCGCCGATCGGCACCATGATCAGGTCGGGCGCATAGTATTCGCCGATCATTTTCATGTCGCCGAACAACCCCGTGTCGCCCATGTGATAAATCTTGAAACCGTTTTCGAGCTCGATGATGAAGCCGACCGGTTCGCCGCCGAACAGCGTTTCCTGTTTCTTGGTCGCGGGATTGGTCCACAGTATCTCCGAGCTGTGCTCGGCGTGGGTCTGCGTGATCTTCACGCCTGGAAACGGCGAGATCGTCCCGCTCTTGTTCATGCGGGGCGTCAATGCCGCCGGCAATTCCCCAAGCGTGAGCAACTGCTGATTGAGTCCGGCGGGCGCCCAAACCGGCACGTTGTGCTTCTTGGCCAGCGCAACCGCGTCGCCGAGATGATCGCCGTGGGCGTGCGTAACGAGTATCAGGTCGATCCTGCCGAGCGCGTCGAGGTTCTTGTATTGCGCCGGGGTCTTCGGATTGCCGAGGATCCACGGATCGACCATGATGACCTTGCCGGTCGGCGTCGTGATGCGCATCGCCGCCTGCCCGAGCCACCAGATTTCGGTGCTGCCGCTCTTGCCCGCGTCCATGCTCGGCGGCGTGGCGCAACCGGTAACGAGCGCCAGCACCGCGAGCATACCCAGCATGTTGCGCCAAAAGTATTGCATGGATTCCTCCTTCATGGTTCTCCCCCTTAAAAGTGACTACTGTGGTGTTACGAATTCAAGCACGAATTCGTCGTTCGGCTGTTCGGGATCGGCTGCAGGAGCGTCGCGGATCACCGTGGCAGCGCGTCCCTGCATTCCTGCACTATCTCAAGCGGCGTGCGGTAGCGGCTGAACGTTTTTTCCACGACTTCCCTGACGCGTCCGATGTCCTGCCTGCCAAACTTTTCGCTTGCTTCGAGTTTGTTGGCCTCCGCCAGCACCGACTCCAGCGCATAGCCCTGATTGCGCAATTGCTCGGTCGTAATCGCGATATTGCCAAGCTGCTCGCAGGTGACCGCCGCGAATGCCGCGTGACAAGCCAGCCACGAGATCATGAACACGATTGCGCGCATGCGTGCCGTTCGTAAAAGCAGACCCCTATGTTAAACCAGCCATGCCGTAAACGCACTGGTCAATCGCGTCAGCGGCCCAGTGAGCGCATGTGCGCGCGAACAACGTCTTCGATTCCGGCGTCGGCCCTGAACCCGAGTGCGTCAGCGCGCGCTGTCGCGAAGTGCGCCGGCCAGCCGAGGACGATACGTTCGATTGCCGGGTCGCGCTCGAAACGCACCTGTGCCGCGCTCGCCGGGCCTGCAAGTTTTGCCAGTGCGGCGAGCGCCTGCGCCACGCTCACCGTGATGCCGGGTGCATTGAGCGTGCGGTTCCAGCCCCACGCATCCGGCGGCAGTTCCATGGCGCGAATCAGCGCATCAACCGCGCGCTCCGGGGACAGGATCCACATTTTCGCCTCCGGCGGCACCGGGCACACCGCCGCGTCGCCGCTGAGCGGTTCGCGCAGGATATTGCTCATGAAACCCGAGGCGGCACGATTGGGCTTGCCCGGCCGCACGACGATCGTCGGCAGCCGCACGGTGCGCCCGTCGATAAATCCTTTGCGCGTATAGTCGGCGACCAGCAGTTCGCCGATTACTTTTTGCGTGCCGTAAGACGATTGCGGCGTTGCCGCGGTAGCGTCGGTGACGACATCCGGCAGGTCCCCGCCAAACGCCGCGACCGAACTCGTGAAAACCAGCCGCGGCGGCGCAGGTTGTTGCCGGCACGCCTCCAGAATCCGCCGCATGGCATCCAGATTGACACGATAGCCGAGTTCGAAATCGGCCTCGGCGCCCGCGCTGACGACGGCCGCAAAATGGAATACCGCGCCGGTTGGCGGCGCGAACACACGCTTCACCAGCGCGTCGTCACCGGCGTCTCCGGTGACGCAGGTGACACGCCGGTCGGCGACGCCACCGGCCGGCAACGCGCGGTCAAACAACACGAGCTCCGCCAGCCCGGTTGCCGCTCCCGGCGCAGCTGCGAGTCCGCCACGCGCGAGCAGCGCGCGCGCAACCATCTGCCCCAGCAACCCGCCGCCTCCGGTGATGACGATTCTCATGTAAAAATCCGTAACGGCATTAAGCGCACAGGCGGTTTTTCAGCGGCAATGCGAAAGCGCTATCATCGTGTTTTGCCGCGTGCCGTGCAACCATTGATAACGACCCATAGTGAAAGCCTCTTCATGACCTCCGCGCAATGGTTTAATTCCGGCGAACTGGCCCGCAGCGGCGATCTGCCCGCTGCCGCGCACCGCGCCTGACCGTCTGCGGCCATGCAACAGAACCCGCTCGTCAGGCCCGCGACCGCCGCGGATATTCCGGCGATCACCGCGATCTATCGTCTGCATGTGCTGCACGGCCTTGCCACTTTCGAAATTGAACCGCCGTCCGCGGTCGAAATGGCGGGCCGCCATGCGACGGTACTCGAACTCGGCCTGCCGTGGCTGGTGGCCGAATTGAATGGCGCGATCGCCGGGTACGCGTACGCTGCGCTTTACCGGGCCCGCCCCGCCTACCGCTACACGGTCGAAGACTCTGTTTACGTCGCCAGCGATCAGGCGGGCAAGGGCATCGGCCGCGCGCTGATGCCGGCATTAATTGACGGCTGCAGACGCGCCGGACGGCGCCAGATCATCGCGGTCATCGGCGACAGCGCCAATCATGGATCGATCAGGCTGCACGAAATTTTCGGCTTCAAGCGCGTCGGCATGTTGCCCGCCGTGGGATACAAATTCGACCGCTGGGTCGACTCCGTCCTGATGCAGCTCGATCTCGGCACCGGCGGACAGGTCCCACCCGCATAAGTAGCGCGGCGCGGAAAATCACGGTAGGGCGGAAAAGCGCAGCGCCTTCCGCCGATTCCGCCGATTCCGCCGATCGCGCCGATCGCGCCGATCGCGCCGACTGCGCCGATTTCGATACCCACGCTTTCGATTGCGCCGCGCGCAATTCGACCGCATGCAATGCCGTCACGGGCAGCGGTTAGCCGCGCTCTTCGATGCCGACCGTCTCGCGCCAATCCCTGCTTTTGAACACCAGCGGCTTGAGCGCCAGCAGCACCAGCAAGCCCGCCAGCGCAAACATCGTGACGGCAATCGGGCGCTCGAAAAATATTTGGTAGCTGCCGCCCGACATCGCGAGCGACTGGCGCACCGACAACTCGAGCATGGGCGACAGGACGAGTCCGAGCGCGATCGGCGCAAGGTCGAAACCGAGCTTGCGCAGCACATAGCCGATGCCGCCCATCACCAGCATGATCCACACGTCCACCACGCTGCTGCTGACCGAATACACGCCCAGCACGCAAAAGCACAATATGGTGGGATACAGGTACGAATACGGAATGCGCAGCAGGTTGACGAACAACCCCACCATCGGCAGATTGAGTATCAGCAACACCACGTTGCCGACATACATGCTCGCCACGAAACCCCAGAACAACTCCGGCTGCTGCGAGATCAATAATGGCCCGGGTGTGATGCCGTGCACCATGATTGCCGCGAGCATCACGGCCGTCACCGGCCCGGTCGGAATGCCGAGCGCCAGCATCGGCACGAACGCGCCGGTCGCCGCGGCGTTGTTGGCCGATTCCGGTCCTGCGACGCCTTCGATCGCGCCGTCGCCGAAGCGCTCGGGATGCTTCGACATCCGGCGCTCGATGCCGTACGACACGAACGATGAGATCACGTGCGCGGAACCCGGGATGATACCGATCAGAAACCCGACGATACTGCCGCGCGCGATCGGGCCCACCGACAGCTTGATTTCGTCGCGCGACGGAATCAACTGGCGCAGCGTCGGCCGTTGTATCGCCGGCGGCGTCGGCTGGCCCGCCGTCAGCAGGATTTCGGACAAACCGAACAACCCCACCGCGACCGGCACGATGCCGATGCCGTCGCTGAGTTCGAGTATGTCAAAGCTGAAGCGCGTATAGCCGCTCATCGCGTCGATGCCGATCATGCCCAGCAACAAACCCGCCACCGCCATGGCGAGCGTCTTGGGCATGGAGCCGCTGCTCATGTACGACAATACGAGGAGTCCCATGATCAGCAGCCCGGTATACTCGGGCGGACCGAAGCGCAACGCGAAATCGGCCAGCGTCGGCGCGAGCAACATCAGCGCCACGACCGATAAAGTGCCGGCGACGAACGAGCCGATCGCCGCAATCGCGAGCGCCGGCCCGGCGCGTCCGCGCTGCGTCATGGCGTAGCCGTCAATACAGGTCATCACCGATGCGGCCTCGCCCGGTATGCGCATCAGTATGGAAGTGGTCGAACCGCCGTACATCGCGCCGTAATAAACGCCGGCGAGCAGCACGATGGCGATGATGGGATTGAGCCCGAAGGTGGCGGGCAGCAGGAGGCTGATGCCCGCCAGCGGCCCCAGACCCGGCAACATGCCGACCAGCGTGCCGATCACGCAGCCGGCGAACGCATAAGCAAGGATGGACGGCGTCAGCGCGACGGAGAATCCGAGCAGCAGATTGTTGACGACGCCTTCCATCAGAATCCCCACGGCCCTTCAGGCAACTGCACTTTAAGGAGGGTGTAGAACAGGTAATGCGAAGCGAACGCGAAACCCAGCGCCACCAGCAGCGTCGGCAACGGGCGCCGGCGCTCGACCGCGCCCAGCAGAAACAGCAGCAACGCGATCATGGTCAGGCGATAGCCGATGCGTTCAAGCGCGAATACGGCAACACCGCACGCCACCAGCAGCACGATGCCGCGCCGGCTCTCGTTCCAGTCTATGGACTTGAACAGCGGTGACGACCCGCCGCGCAATGCGACGAGCAGGCCGAACGAGCCCAGCGCAATTGCCAATAAAAGCGGCACGTAACCGGGCCCCGGTTCCGCCAGCGTTCCAAGCGGGAATTCGCGGTTTTCCCACGCCACCACCAGCGCGATCAATAGCAAACCAACACCAGCTACCCAGTCGCTGCGCACCCCTCGCGCAGGCGCGGATGGCGCCGCCGCATGCTTAGTATTCATTGCTCGTGACTGCCTCTATTTAACAGCGCATACGGACCGCGTTGCACACCAGGATCTGCGCGAGTATCCACGCAGCGGAACATCGCGTTGCCGCGCCGCCAGGCGTGGCGTGCGCGCCGGATGTCCCGGTCATTTTTTTTCGTCGACTTTGCCGACGAGCCTGACCGCGTCGGCGAGCCGCTTCGCGTCAGCCGCCCAGTACTTGCCGAACTCCGGCGCATCGAGGTAATGAATCGGCGAGTTGATTCTGCCCATGGTCGTCTTGAATTCCGCGTCCTGCACGGCTTTGTGTGTCGCCTCGCGCAATACCTTCATCACCGGCTCCGGCGTGCCTTTGGGCGCGAACAGTCCGGCCCATATCAAATACTCGATATCGTAACCGAGTTCCTTGAACGTCGGCACCTCGGGAAACGCCGGGTGGCGCTCGCCGCCCCAGCTGACGATAGTGCGCAGCTTGCCTGACTTCACGTGGCTGCTGATGGCGGCCGGCCCGCCCGCGGTCAGTTCGACGTGGCCGCCGAGCAACACCGTAAGCGCCGGCCCGCCGCCGGTCGTGTGCACCGCGCGCATCTTGAGCCTGGTCGCGTGCAGGAACATTTCCATCGGCATATGCAGCGCGCCATAAATGCCTGACGTCGAATACGACATCTGGCCGGACTTCGCGCGCGCGAGCGCGATGAGTTCCTTTAGCGACTTCACCGGCAGCGACGGGTGCACGACCAGTATGGTCGGATCCGCCGAGATAAGAGCGATCGGGATTAACTGGTCGAGCGTGTACGCGGGCTTGCGGTCGAACAGCTTGTCGGCCTCGGGTATGACGGAAATGCTGGAAAGCGCCATTAAAAGGGTGTACCCATCAGGCCTGGCATTGGCGACCAGCGAATTGCCGACCGCGCCACCCGCGCCGGGACGATTGGCGATCACGACCGGCTGCCTGAGGACTTTCTCCAGCGCAATGGCGGTAGGCCGGCCGGTGATATCCGCAACGCCGCCGGGCGGAAACGGCACGATCAGCGTAACCGGCCGCGATGGGTAAGCGTCCTGCGCGAACACCGGCGCACAAGCGAGCGCAAGCAATGCGGCAATCAGGCTGTGATTCATGACTCCTCCGATTTTTTTAACGCGCTGCGCCAGACGGACTGCGTAATTCTACCGATTTATCCCGCGTCAAGAGCGCCACGCATGGAGCCCGGCTCAATCGACCGGGTTGTCGAGCGTGCCGATCGGCTCGATGGTGATCGCGACACGATCGCCCTTTTTGAGAAACTTCGGCGGAGTGAAACCGATCCCCACGCCCGCGCAGGTGCCGGTCGCGATCAGGTCGCCCGGCTCCAGCGTCATCACGCGCGACAGCGTCTCGATCAGCGTCGGGATGTCGAAGATCAGCTGGCTCACCGGCGCGTCCTGGCGCACTTCGCCATTGACCCGCGTGACCAGTTGCAATCGGGTGACATCACGCACTTCGTCGGCGGTGACGATGCACGGCCCCATCGGGCAGTAGCCGTCGAGGCTTTTGCCGAGGAACCACTGCTTGTGCTGGCTCTGCAGCGTGCGCGCGGTGACATCATTGATGATGGTGTAGCCGTAAACATTATCGAACGCATTCTTCTTCGTAATGCCGCGCCCGCCGGGACCGATCACCACCGTGAGCTCGCCTTCATAGTCCGTTGAGTGAGTGTAGTCGAGATAACCTGGAATCGGCTCGCCGTGAGCGATCACCGAGTTGGGCCACTTGGTGAACATGATCGGCAGTTCCGGAATCGCGTCCTTGCCGGCGCTCGCATCGAAGCCGCTCGCGTGAAACTCCTGTGCGTGATCGTAATAATTCTTGCCGACGCACAGAACGTTTCTCGCGGGGCGCGGGATCGGCGCGTGCAGCCTGACACTGCCGAACGGGAGCCGCGCCTCGCCGCTTTTCAGCGCGCTGCGCGCACGCTTGAGCCCGTTGCCGCCCAGCGCGATAAAGTTCGTCATGTCCCTGGGCAGTCGCGTCACCGCCGCGAGATCAACGATCGTGTCTGACCCGGCATCGTGCACGCCGATACGCATTCCCTTCGCATCGGAAAAAGTGACCAATCGCATTCAATTCCTCCATGATTCAGCAGTTTCAGTGCGGCAGGCAATATTATTTTCTTCGCCTCACGCCTTACCCGTTAATCCGCTTTCGCGCCCGAAACCTTGACCACCTTCGCCCATTTGGCAATGTCGTCGTTCACGTATTTTTCGAATTCGCCGGGCGTCATGGACAGCGGCTCGGCGCCCTGCTCGTTCCAGGCTTTTTTGACGTCGGGACGCGAGATAATTTTTACGATTTCGGCATTCAGGCGATCGACCACCGGCTTCGGTGTTCCCGCCGGCGCCATGATGCCCAGCCAGATCGTGGTCTCGTAGCCCTTCACGCCCGCTTCCGATATCGTCGGCACGTCCGGCAATACCGTGGATCGTTTCAGGCCGGTGGTTCCCAGCGCCCGCACCCTGCCGGCGCGCGCCATCGGCGCCATGGTGGTGATCGCGTCCAGCATCATCTCGACCTGGCCGCTCATGACGCTCGTGCGCGCTTCTCCGCTGCCCTTGTGCGGAATATGCACGATATCCACGCCCGCCATCGACTTGAAGAGCTCGCCTGCCATATGGTACGGCGTACCGGTGCCCGACGATGCGTAATTAAGGCCGTGCGGTTTGGCTTTCGCGAGCGCGACCAGTTCCCTGATCGACTTTACCGGCAGCGATGGATGCACCACCAGCACCAGGTCAGAGTAGTTGATCGGCGCGACCGGGACGAAATCCTTCATCAACGTAAACGGCTTCTTCGGCACCAGCGACTCGTTGACCGTATGGGTGTTGGACATCAAGAGCAGCGTGTAGCCGTCCGCGGGCGACTTCGCGACGAGATCGGTGCCGATGATCGAGCCGGCGCCGGGACGATCGTCAATGACGAACGACTGGCCGAGCGGCTCCTGCAGCCGCTGGCCGAGGAAGCGGGCGTATATATCAGCCGGCCCGCCGGCGCCGAACGGCACGATGATGCGCACGGGTTTGTTCGGATAGGGCTGCGCCCACGCGGCCAGCCCCGGCATGCAGAAAACTACGGCAGCCAACACGTACGGGCCGCGCCGGATGTATACCCTCATGACCTTCCTCCTGCTGAATTTACCGGTTGCCGAAACCTGCAAGCCCGCCAGTATCGGGGGTGTAACCGCAGTGGTCAACCGCAGAGAGGGGCGGAGTCAGGCCGCGTGCGGCCGCTGCAACAACCACTGGAACTGCTGCTTGAACAGCAAATCGGCGAGCGCGATCTGGTCTTCGATGGCTTCACGCGCGACCGCCGCGTGACTCGTCGCTTCGAGTTCGAGGTGCGCATCGACCTCACCCTGCTCGGTAACCAGTTTGAGGCCGGCCTTTCTGGCCAGGTGGATCATGATCCGGTTTTCCGCCAGGCAATGCATGAACAGCGTCGTGTAGCCGCGGTTAACCGCGCTCAGCTTGCCGCGATTGAGCAACGCGAGCCCGTAGCCCTTGCCGCGTTGCGCGGGTTCGACGCTCAAACCGAGTTCGGCGTAATGATGGGAGTGGTCGAGCGCAAGATGCGCCATGCCCACGAGCTGCACGTCGCGGCCGTAGATGCCGAACACCTTATCGTGCGCGAAGTCGATACCCATTACATAGTGTTCGAGCGCCGCGTCGTTCATATACGCGCCGAAACGCAGCCGCAGGTCTTCCTGCGACAACGTGCGCAAATGCCGCAGCAGCGCCGGCCTCTGCAGTGATGACAATTTTTGCACGACCGTGTCCATGACTGATCCCGCCTTATGCTGCATCACATCAATATTAGCCATTTCAGCCTCTGATTCAATCAGACATCTATTCTGTAAGCAAGTTCTTATACATTATAATATCTATATTAAACATTTACTTATTGATGTAATTTGATTGGAAAGATGACAAAAACCAGGTGCGGTGCACTCTTATGATGCAATACAGCAATCTCGCACGGTCTTGATGCAATTTTCGAGTCGCTCAACGCGCAAAACGCAGGCTCGGCGTTGAGGTCGCAGTGGAAAGCTTGGCACCGGGGGTCAGCTCAAAGAGCTTATGTGCTCGACCATCTTCCGGCGCATTGCCGCATCCGGCAATCGGCCGCGGCCTGCGTTGAGGTTGTCGGCCATGTATTCGGGTTTGTCGGAGCCTGGAATGACGCAGGTCACCGCCTCGTTCGCCAGCAGGTATTTCAGAAAAAACTGGCCCCAACTGGTGGCGTCGAATTCCGCGGCCCATTCCGGCAAGGGCTTGCCGCGCACGGCCCCGAACAACTGGGCGCGCGCAAACGGCAGGTTCGTGAGCACCGCGGTCCCGGTCGCGGCCGCCACCGCGAGCAAACGCGCCTCGACGCTGCGCTCGGCCATCGAATAATTGACCTGCAGGAAATCGAGCTTCTCGAGCTGCATCAGATCGACCAGCCGGTCGTTGGCGGACGACTGGTCCTGCGAATGCGTGACGCCGACATAGCGGCACACGCCGCTCGATTTCCACTCGCGCAGCAACCCAAGCTGGGCAGTCGTTTCCGCGCGGTCGCGAAAACCCACGTTATGGATCTGCATGAGATCGAGCTTGTTGGTGCGCAGCCGCTTCAGAGATTCCTGCATTTCAGCGGTGCAGGCGTCGCGGCTGGCGGTCGCGCGCACCTTGGTGGCTAGAAATATCCTGTCGCGCACGCCCATTTCCGGCAGCAGATCTCCCAGCGTGTTTTCCGCCCTGCCGTAGGACGGCGCGGTGTCGATCAGGCGTCCGCCTTCGTCTATCAGGGTGCGGATCACGGCGCGGCGCTCGGCCCGCTTCGCGGCGTCGCTGCCGCTGTCGAAATCGAAGATAATCGCCGTGCCGAGTCCTACCACCGGCAGCTTTTCCCCACTGCGTGGAATGGGCCGCGACAATAGCGATCCGCTGGCCGCGAGCAATGGCGCTGTCGGCAGCAGCGCCCCGGCACTGGCGGCCGCGGTAAACTTGAGCACCTCGCGACGCGAAAATCCAGTCACACGTGGAGCAATCATTATCAGACTCCCCCTCCAGGTTGCGTTGCAGGATTGGCCGCATCAGCTGCAGCGCGGCGTTCATGCGCGCGGCCAAGCGACAGTGACAGCAGGAACCAGCCGGCGGCCGCCGGCACGGCGAGCAGCGAAATCGTCCCGAGCTCAAGCCCGATTCCGCGCAGGGCGGTGAACAGCCAGCCGAACAACGCGTCGCTGCCGCGAAAAACCACATTGTCGATGACGTTCTTGGCCTTGTATTTCTCTTCGCGCTCGACAACGGTGAATAACACTTCGCGCGCGGGATTTGAAAGCGAAAAGTTGGCTGCGCGCTGGACGGCCTGAAACGCGATGACGACCCACAGCATCGGCGTCGCCCACAGCGCGATAAAGCCGACCGCGAACACGAGCGGCAGGAAAGCGGTTGCCGGCCCCGCGCCGAAGCGTTTGATCAGTTTGCCGGTGGCGAGAAATTGCACGATGATGGTGAGCAGGCTCACGGCGAGATCGATTTGTGCGAAGATCACCGTGCGCCGGTTTGGATCATCCGTCAGCGCGGAAACAATGCTTGCCTGCTGAAAATAGAGAAACGTGCCCGCCAGCGACAGAAGGGCCACCCATGTTGCGATGCCGGCGAGATAAGGCGAGCGCAGTATCATCAGGATACCCGCGATCGAGCCGCCGCCAAGTCCGGCCTGCGTAGCCGCCGCGACGCCGGGTCGCAAAGCGCCGGATGCGGAACCGGCCTTGAAAACAGCCGTTGCGGCTTCGAGGCGCATCGCGCAATACACCGCGCACTCCAGCAGCAACGCGGCGATGATGAGCAAATTCGCACGGCCGATGGGCACCGCGAGACTGGCCGCGATAGTGGGGCCGAGCAGCGCGCCCGCCGAGCCGCCGGCGGCAATGAACCCGAACAGGCGCTTGCCCTGTTCGGCGCCGTAAAGATCGGCCATGAAAGACCAGAATACCGACACCGCGAACAGGTTGAAAACGCTGATCCAGACGAAGAACACCTTGGCGGTGGCGACGAGCGCGATATTCTGCGTCAGCAATACCCAGAAGACGATGATGTTGGCAACGAAGAAGTGGTACACCAGCGGGATAAAACGCGCGCGCGGCGTCCGTGCCACCAGCGCGCCGTACACCGGCACCACCGCAAGCATGACGAAAAACGTCGCGGTGAACAGCCAGGGCAGATTCTTGATGCCGCTGGCCAGCCCCATTTCGTCCCGCACCGGCCGCAACACGTAATAGCCCGCGAGCAGGCAAAAGAAATAGGCGAACGACCACAACAGCGCCCTGACCTCGCCCGGGCGCACCGCGACCATGCGGCTCAGCCAG
>JAYWDM010000310.1:0-4935 GCA_043779885.1 Betaproteobacteria bacterium
GCGGCGCGCGACATGAGAAGCACCACCGACGCCAGCGCGATCAGAACGAGCCAGCGCAAATACCACGGAATCGCGGCGCGGACCGCCATGCGTGGCGCCGAAATGCCGAACATGCGCTTGAGGCGCTTGATCACGGCATTAATGCGATTTGCTCCAATCCGATCGTCTCCGGCAGGCCGCACATGATGTTCATATTCTGAACTGCCTGGCCGGCCGCGCCCTTGGTCAGGTTATCGATCACTGACAGGACGACCGCGATGTCGCTGTCCGGCGGTTGATGCACTGCGATACGGCAGATATTCGACCCGCGCACGGAACGCGTATCGGGATGACTGCCTGCCGGCATTACGTCGACAAATGGTTCGTCGGCAAACTGTTTTTCGTACAGTTGCTGCAAGTCCACGCTGCCGGTGAGTTGCGCGTAGAGCGTCGCGTGTATGCCGCGTATGAGCGGCGTCAGGTGCGGCACGAACACGAGCCGCGCGGCGGGCCCGGCGATCAGGTGCAGGCCCTGCGCAATCTCGGGATGATGACGATGCCCCATTACGCCGTAGGCCTTGAAGTTGTCCGACGCTTCGGCGAACAACGTGTGCACCTCGGCTTTGCGCCCGGCGCCGCTGACGCCCGATTTTGCATCCGCGATCAGATGCGCGAGATCGACCATGCCGCTTTTGATAAGCGGCAGAAACCCGAGCTGCACTGCGGTCGGATAGCAGCCGGGATTCGCGACTATGCGCGCGCGTTTGATCTGGCCGCGATTGACCTCGGGCAGACCATAGACGGCCTCTGCCACGAGTTCGGGGCACGCATGCCTGGTGCCGTACCACTTTTCCCATGTCGCAATGTCTTTGATACGGAAATCGGCCGCTATATCGATGATCCGGACGCCCGCCTCGAACAGCCCGCGCGCCTGCTGCATCGCCACGCCGTTGGGAGTCGCAAAAAATACCAGGTCGCATTGCTTGAGCGCGGTATCCGACGGCGCGGTGAACTCAAGATCCACGTGGCCGCGCAGGCCCGGAAACATCGCGGCCACGGACGTACCCGCTTCCTGGCGCGACGTGACGAGCTTGAGTTCGCAATGCGGATGCTGCGCGAGCAGCCGCAACAACTCGACGCCGGTATAGCCGGTGCCGCCGACGACGCCTATTTTCAGCTTTTTGTATGCCAATCCCGTCACCTACCCGCAACCGGATGCAGTTGCACCTATTGTAAGTTACAAACGAAAAAGCCGCCCGCAGGCGGCTTTGACGGCCGAAACCGGGGATTAGCGCTTCGAGAACTGTTTGCGGCGGCGCGCTTTGTGCAGACCGACTTTCTTGCGCTCGACCTCACGCGCATCGCGCGTCACCAGGCCGGCTTTTTTCAGCGCGGGCTTGAGCGTCGCATCGAATTCAATCAGCGCGCGCGTGATGCCGTGCCTGACAGCGCCCGCCTGTCCCGACTCGCCGCCGCCGTCGACGTTAACCATGATGTCGAAGGCATTCAGTCTGTCGATCAGGACCAGCGGCTGGCGCACGATCATGCGCCCGGTTTCGCGCGAGAAAAACACGTCCACCGGCTTGTCGTTGACGATGATATCGCCTTTGCCGGGCTTGATGAACACGCGCGCGACCGCGCTCTTGCGGCGGCCGGTGCCGTAGTTGTATTGAGGTTGCTTGGCTACCATGGGTCAGGCCCTTATTTCGAGAGGTTGCGGTAACTGGGCCGCATGCGGGTGCGTGGTACCTGTGTAGACTTTCAGCTTCTTCAACATCGCGTAGCCGAGCGGGCCCTTGGGAAGCATGCCTTTGACCGCCATTTCCAGCACGCGGCGCGGGTGGCGCTCCTGCAGCTTGGCAAAATTGGTGGTGGAAATACCGCCTGGATAAGTGCTGTGCCGGTGATACAGCTTGTTGCGCGCCTTGGCTCCGGTCACGCGCAGTTTTTCAACGTTGACGACCACGATATAGTCGCCGCCGTCCACGTGCGGCGTAAATTCCGGCTTGTGCTTGCCGCGCAGTCTATGCGCAAGCGTCGCCGCGAGCCGTCCGAGCACTTTGTCCTGAGCATCGACCACGTACCAATCGTGCTTGATTTCATGGGCTTTCGCCGAGTATGTCTTCATGGCCTGACCTGCTGCCTTGCTGGTTGGTTAGAAACGTCGTTGGAAACGACAGAAAGCTTTGGATTGTATGGCAAAAATCGTTTCCCTGTCAAATTTGGTATGAGTTAAGATGGCATCGAATCAGCGGGGACAGGCATGAAGGTCAGGATCAAGTGGGTTGAAGAGGTTTGTTTCGTTGGCGAATCCGGCAGCGGTCACGCCATTGTAATGGACGGCGCGCCGGAGGGCGGCGGACGCAATCTGGGCATGCGGCCGATGGAGACCGTGCTGGTCGGCACCGGCGGGTGCAGCGCTTACGACGTAGTGCATATCCTGAAAAAATCACGCGCGGCGATTTCAGATTGCGTGGTGGAAATCGAGTCCGAGCGCGCCGCGGACGACCCCAAAGTCTTCACCAGCATCCACATGCATTTCATCGTCAGCGGCAGGAATTTGAAACCGCAGCAAGTCGAACGGGCAATCCAGTTGTCGGCGGACAAGTACTGTTCGGCCTCCATTATGCTCGGCAAGACCGCCGCGATAACACATGACTTCGAAATCAGGGAAGTCTGAACACGACGCCATGCGGTTTGCCGCCGGATCCGGCGTGCCGCGGTGCGCGACGCCGCTCATTATCCGCCCGCCGGCGGTTATTGATATTGGCGCGGCGACTCTGGCAATATACTAGCGATACTCACCGCAACCGGGCATCGCATGGAACACCTTGAACCCAGACAGGCGCATGAATTTCTGCACAAGAACCCGAACGCGGTTTTCATCGACTGCCGCAGCGAAATGGAGTACCTGTTCGTCGGCCACCCGGCGGGCGCGATCCACGTCGCGTGGAACGACGGGCCGAACTGGGACGTCAATCCCGATTTTGTCGCGCACGTCAGAAAAGCCACCAGCGTCAACCGGCCGGTCGTGCTGATCTGCCGCAGCGGCAATCGCTCGCTGGATGCCGGCCGCGCGCTTGAAGAAGCCGGCTTCACGAAGATCTACAACGTGCTGCACGGCTTCGAGGGCGAGCTCGATGAACATCATCACCGCGGCGCAAGCACCGGCTGGCGCCATGAGGAGCTGCCATGGGAACAGTGTTAACGGCGTCGAGGACCGGGTAACTGCTTAGCGATCCGCCTTTCCCTCGATCCTCCATCCGCAATCCTGGTCTTCACGCCAGACTTACACCCAGCAGTTTGCCGACCAGAAACGTTATGCCGCCCGCCGCCGCACCTATGGCGAGCATGCGCGCGCCGCTCAGCCATGCGCTGCGCCCCGTATACAGCGACAGCGTGGCGCCAACCGCGAACAGCGCAACGGCCGTCAGGGCTACTACCGCCGGCAGGCTTGCGCCGGACCGGCCAAGCAGAAACGGCAGCAACGGAATTGCGCTGCCTATGCCAAACGAGATAAACGAAGACAGCGCAGCGCCCCACGGCGAACCCAGGTCTTCCGGATTCAATCCGAGTTCTTCGCGTGCAAGCGTATCCAGCGCGCGCTCGGGGTCCGCGATAATTTGCTGCGCCATGCGCAGCGCCTCGTCGCCGGCTATTCCCCGCGCCTCGTAAATGAGGGCGAGTTCGTGCGCCTCTTCTTCGGGATATTCCGCCAGTTCGTCGCGTTCGAGCCCGATCTGATATTCGTACATTTCGCGCTGCGAGCGCACCGATACATACTCGCCCGCCGCCATCGAGAATGCGCCGGCAACCAGACCCGCGACGCCGGTCAGGAGTATGGTTGCATGCTCGGCGCCGGCCCCCGCAACGCCCATGATCAGGCTCGCGTTCGAAATCAAGCCGTCATTGACGCCAAACACCGCCGCGCGCAGATTGCCGCCGCCCGACAATCCGCGGTGATGCCCCACGTCGTCGAGTTGATGCGAGGCAACGTGCCCCGAACCGCTGGCATACGTGGACATGCCGCGCACCTTCATTGCCGCGAGCATCGTACGCAAGCGGCGCGGACCATGACGGCGCACTAGACCGGCGATGACGCGCGACCGCACGTCGGGGACAAAAGCCGGCAGGACGGTCCCGGCGGCCTGCGCTTTTTTTGCCCAGATTGCCGCCTGGCCTTCCGCCTCGCCGGCGAGGCCGAGAAAAAGTTTTTCGCGCGGCGTGCCGGCCTCGCACGCGGCGACCACGCGATACAGGTAGGCGGCGCGTTTTTCCTCGCTCCAGTTCGTCAGCTCGTTCATGCCCGTTCCGCTTCTCCATCCATGCGCAGATACACCAGCCAGCACCCCAACCCGCAGGCAAGCAGCACGCCCATCCCGCCCGCCATGCCGCGGCCCGTGCCCGATACCCAGGGTGACAGCAAGCCGGCGGCCAACCCCAGGAAAAAGCTGTGTTGCGCCGCCTGCAGCGAAGCGGCCAAACCGCGATTTTCGGGGAACAAATCCAGCACCATAAGCGATATGCTCGGCATCGCAAGCGCCATCCCGATCGTGTATGCCATCACCGGCAATACGGTCCACGGCAGCGCCGGCGGCCACACGGCATTGTATGCAAGATTGAACGCCGCGGCACCGCACATGATCATGTAACCGTAGCGCACCGTACGCCGTGGCGCCAGCCTGCCGGCAACCCGTCCCGATATAAAAGCCCCCATGACGACGCCCGCTATGCCCGGTACAAACAGCCACCCGAAATCGCCGGCCTCAAGGCCGAGCAGGCCGTAGATCACGGCCGGCGCTGAGGCGATGTAGAGAAAAAACCCCGCGAAGTTGAAGGCGATCGCCGAGGACAGCAACGCGAAGCGCACGCTGCGCAGCAGCTTGAAATAATTGCCCAGGAGTGGGCGCACCGCGAACGGCTGGCGGCGCGCGGGCGGCAGCGATTCCTTGAGCC
>JAYWDM010000311.1:0-4927 GCA_043779885.1 Betaproteobacteria bacterium
GGGTGACGGTTGCATGGTGCATTTTCTTCACCGCGCAACTGGCTGTTTCCGCGCTCCTGTTCAGTTTTGCGTCACTCAGTATCTGGTCACTGTTCGTCAACGTGCTGAATCTTCCGCTGCTGGCCCTCATGTTCGCCGGCGAGTACGTTTATCGCTCGCTTCGCCACCGCGAGTTTCCACACGCATCGTTTCTGGACGGCATACGCGCGTTCGCCAACGACGCCGCGCCCTCCAGCCAGGCCACAATTCGCTAACGGGTCCTGGCAGAACATGCGCAACCTTTCCCCGATACATGCACACAGCGATGCCGCGGTGTTCGCCTACCGTGACCGGCGCCCCATCGGCGTGGAGCGGTTCCTGCGGGATGTCGCGCAATTGGCCATGCGGCTTCCGGATCGGCGGTATATCCTCAATCTGTGCGCCGACCGCTACCATTTCGCCGTCGGTTTTTGCGCGGCGTTGCTGAAACGTCAAATCAGCCTGCTGCCGCCCAACCATACTCCCGATCTGATCGGGCAACTCAGACGACGCTATGCCGGCGTCTATTGTTTGACCGACGCCGCCAGCGGGAACCCGTCGCTGGAAACGATGTTTTACCCCGCGATGTCGGGCGCGGATCCCGCGGTGCCGCCGGTTCCGCACATCCCTGTTGATCAGATTGCCGCGATCGTATTCACATCGGGCTCCACGGGGCAGCCCGTGCCGAACGAAAAATCATGGGGCGGCCTGGTGCGCGGCGCCGCGGCCGAACTCGAGCGTCTGGGCATGCACGCGTATCCCGGCATTGCCGTCCTCGGTACGGTGCCGCCGCAGCACATGTACGGTCTGGAGTCCACCGTGCTGATGGCTATGCAAGGCGGCCTCGCGCTGCATGCCGGGCGGCCATTCTATCCGGCCGATATCCTCGCCGAGCTTGCCGCGCTGCCGCGGCCGCGCTGCCTGGTAACCACGCCGATACACCTGCGCGCGCTGTTGGCGGAAACAAGCACTGTGCCGCAACTTGATTTTCTGCTGTGCGCGACCGCGCCGCTGCCGCCGCAACTGGCGGCCGCCGCGGAGACGCGCTTTGGCGCGCCTTTGTATGAAATTTACGGCTGCACTGAGGCGGGGCAGGTGGCCACCCGGCGCACGGTCGAAACAATGGAGTGGCGCGCGTTGCCGGGTGTTCGGCTGCGTCAGGACCAGCAAGGAACCTGGGTCAGCGGCGGCCACGTTGAGACCGCGGTTATGTTGCACGACGTGATCGAGTTGCGCGGCCGTGCGAGGTTCCTGTTGCACGGCAGAACCGCGGATCTCGTCAACATCGCGGGCAAACGCACTTCGCTCGCGAGTCTGAACTATCACCTGAATTCCATCACCGGAGTGCACGACGGGGTGTTTGTCGTGCCCGAGACGGAGACCGGCGCGGCGAACCGGCTGACGGCTTTCGTGGTGGCGCCCGGACTCACCAGCGACACGGTGATGGATGCGCTTCGCCAGCGCATCGACACCGCATTTCTTCCGCGCCCGCTGTGCCTCATCGCAGGCCTGCCGCGCAATGGCACCGGCAAGCTGCCGCGCGAGGCGCTGCGCCGGCTCGTGACCGAGCACGCAACAAGCGCGGATTAGCATGGCTACAGTCGAGCGATTTTTCCCTCTTGATCATCCCGCGGCACAAGGGCATTTTCCGGGCAATCCCATCATTCCCGGTGCGGTGCTGTTAAGCGAGGCATTGCGCGCCATCGAAGCAAGCCTGGGACTCAGCCTGTCGCCGGGACGGCTCGGGTCCGCCAAGTTCCTGCATCCAACGCGGCCCGGAGACCGCGTCAGGATAGAGTTTTCAGATTCAGCAACAGGCGCGATCACATTCGCATGCTCGGTCGGGCAGATTGCGGTACTTACGGGCGTGGTGACATGCGAGGCTGTATCGACTCCGGCCTAGACGGCAACCCGTGCAAAGCGGGTGCGGACGTGCCGCCGCGCCCGGAATGGGTCGGCCGCCCCGAGCGCAGCAATACGCTCGCACTGCGTTTGCTCGTGTGGGTGGCGCTGGCGCTGGGCCGCCCTGCCGCGCGGTTGCTGCTCTACCCGGTGTGTGTGTACTTCATGATTTTTTCATCCGCGTCACGCGCGGCGTCGACAAAATATCTGCGCAAAGTCCTGCCGCGCGAGCCCGGGATCGCGGACGCGTTCCGGCACTGCCATTCGTTTGCCGCCACGCTTCTCGACCGTGTTTTTCTGTTCAACGATCAATACGCCCGGTTCGACGTGCGCGTACATAATGAAGACATACTCTTCGACCTGACGGCGCGCGGCGAAGGTTGCTTTCTGCTGGGCGCGCATATGGGCAGTTTCGAGATCATCCGCGCGCTGGGCAGGCACAACACGGCGGCACGCATCAGCCTGGTCATGTACGAAGAGAACGCCAGAAAATTCAATTCGGTACTCGCTGCCATCAACCCCCGCCTCGGACTGCAGGTAATCCTGCTGGGCAGGATCGACTCCATGCTGAAGGTGGACGCCGCGTTGAAGCGCGGCGAAATCGTCGGCATGCTGGGTGACCGCACATTTCAGGGCGAGGGCACCGTAGCGTGCCGGTTCCTTGGCGAGCCGGCGCGTTTCCCCAGCGGACCGTTGCGCCTCGCCGCCATGCTCGATCGCCCTGTCGTGCTGATGTTCGGCGTGTATCGCGGCGGCAATCGTTACGACATTTATTTCGAACGCCTCGTCGCTGCACGGCCGGGGCCGCGCGCCGCGCGCGATGCCCTGCTCGAACAGTCGCTCAACCATTATGTCGCGCGCCTCGAACACTACTGCCGTGATGCGCCATACAACTGGTATAACTTCTATGACTTCTGGCGGTAGGCGCTTGCTGCGCCACGCGCTGGTCGCGCTGCTCCTGATCGCGCCCGGCATCTGCTTTGCCGCTGAAGCCGGGACGGCGGCGGCATGGGGGATCGAGCAACTCATGGAAAACCTCGCGCAGGTAAAGTCTGCCCGCGGCAGGTTCGTCGAGCGCAAATACCTGGCCGTGCTGAACGCGCCGCTGGACTCTTCCGGTACGCTGGTCTACACCGCGCCCGGGCGCCTGGAAAAAAACACGCTGTTGCCCAGGCCCGAGACCCTGGTGCTCGATCAGGACAAGCTCGTCATTGAGTATAAAGACCGCAACCAGCGCCGTACCCTGCTCTTGCCGGAGTATCCCGTCGTCTGGGCCTTCGTCGAAAGCATCCGCTCCACGCTGGCCGGCGATCTGCAGACCCTGCGGCGTTTTTACCGGACGAGCCTCGAGGGCAGCGAAGACAAGTGGCGTTTGACGCTCAAACCCGCCGCGCCAAAAACGCCAACCCTGGTGAAAGAAATTCGCATCGGCGGCAGCGGGAACCGCGTGCGCACGATCGAGATCATCGAAGCCGAAGGCGACCGTTCCATCATGACGGTTACCGAGGATGCATCGTGACGGCGGGTTCCTCGTCACGCCGGGCGATCATCGTCTGGCTCGCCATCGTCCTCGTTTGCGTCGCCGTCATCGCCAGAACCGAGTTCAGCGCCGATCTGTCCGCTTTCCTGCCGCGCTCGCCCACGCCGGTGCAACAGGTGTTGGTGGAGCAGCTGCGCGATGGCGTCGTTTCCCGGCTCATACTCATCGGCATCGAAGGCGGCACACCGGCAGCACTGGCGCGGACCAGCAAGCACCTCGCCGCGGAACTGCGCAAGCAGCAGGAGAATTTCGCCGCCGTCAACAATGGCGAAGACAGCGGACTCGCCCGCGACCGCGAGTTTCTCCTGACCAATCGCTATTTGCTGAGTCCGGCCGTCAGCGCCGGGCATTTTTCCAGCGCGGCATTGCGGTCGGCGCTGGAGGAAAACCTGCAGCTGCTCGGTTCACCCGTTGGCATGCTGGTGCGGCGCATCCTGCCGAATGATCCGAGCGGCGAGCTGCTGCGCCTGGTGGAGCAGTTTGCTGGACTCGCCAGGCCCGACGTGCAGGACGGCGTGTGGTTTTCAAAAGACGGCAAACGGGCGCTGCTGGTGGTGCAGACCCGCGCCGCGGGTTACGACATCGACGCGCAGGAACATGCTTTGGCGCTGATCCGGAATGCGTTCTCAAATGCGGCGGACGCCAGCGTGCGTGCCGGGCAGAAACTGCTGCTAAGCGGCCCTGCCGTTTTCGCCGTCAGTACGCGCGCGACGATCAAACGCGATGCGTTGCGATTTTCGGTCATCGCGACAACGCTCGTGGCCGCGCTGCTGTTGGCGGTGTATCGCTCGCCGCGCGTGTTGCTGCTCGGCCTGTTGCCGGTGGCCAGCGGCGCGCTCGCCGGCGTGGCCGCGGTGAGCCTTGGTTTCGGCGCAGTGCACGGCATTACGCTGGGGTTTGGCGCCACGCTGATAGGCGAAGCGGTGGATTACGCGATCTATCTCTTCACGCAGATCACCCCGGGGACCACGCCGGATGACACGCTGGCACGCATCTGGCCCACCTTGCGGCTGGGACTGGCCACGTCCATCTGCGGCTTCGGCGCCATGCTGCTGTCCGGTTTCCCGGGGCTCGCGCAACTGGGGCTGTTTTCGATCGCCGGCCTCATCATGGCGGTGGCGGTTACGCGTTATGTGCTGCCGGCGCTGCTGCCGCCGGGATTCACCGTACGTGCCGCGACCGGCCTGGCGCCGCGCGTGGCCTCCATCGTGCGCACGGCCCCGGTCCTGCGCTATCCGCTGATAGTGGTCGCTGCCCTCGCCGTCGTATTCCTCGCCGCGCAGCGCGGCCCGTTATGGAGCGACGAACTGGCGAGCCTGAGTCCGATCGCCGGCAGCGACCGCGAGCTTGACGCGCAACTGCGGCGTGACATCGGCGCGCCGGACGTGCGCCATCTGATTGTCATCAATGCCGCGGACCAGGAAGCCGCGCTCGCGGCGAGCGAAAAAATTTCCGTGCTCCTTCAAC
>JAYWDM010000312.1:0-4923 GCA_043779885.1 Betaproteobacteria bacterium
AAGGGGATAGCCGCGCTGCGGCCGGGTATTTCGAGAATACGGTCGCCTTGCGCCCGGACCAGGCGGCTGCGTACGTCGAGCTTGCCAAGCTTTACAGTTCGTGGCACGCGTCGGACCAGGCGCAGGCGTGTTATGAAATGGCTCTCAAGCTCGTGCCGGAAATCGCCGAACTGCATAACAACCTCGGTCTAATTCATCTCGATCAGGGGCGGCTCCCGGAGGCCGAACATTGCTTCGAAGGGGCGCTGTAACTCAAGCTCGATCTGGCTCCGGCGAGGAACAATCTCGGGCGCGTCTACAGCGCGCGCAAGCGATACGACGCGGCGCTCGCGTGCTTTCGCGCGGCGCTCGCAATTGATCCGGGCAACAGGCATGCCAACATGAACATCGGTCTTGCGCTGACCGGACTTGGCGAGCACGACAAGGCGCTTGCGCCGCTGGAGATGTGCCATCGCGCAACTCCGGGTCACATCGAAACGATTTGCGGACTCGGGGAGGTCAGTTTCGTCTTGGGGCGAATGCCGCGGGCGCAGCAGTACTATCGCGAAGCGTTGGCGCTTGACGCCAACTGCGCGGAAGCGCATTTCGGGCTGGCCAATATTGCTTTGCTGCAAGGCGATATGGCGGCGGGCTGGGAAGGCTACGAGTGGCGCACACGACTGCCAAGAACCACTCAAGACTACAACGTGCCGGAATTGCGATGGGCGGGGGAGCGGCTGAACGGCAAGACACTGCTGGTCAACGCCGAGCAGGGTTTTGGCGACATCCTGATGTTCGCGCGCTTTCTTTCCCGCATCAGCCAGCCGGACGCCACGGTGGTTTTTCGCTGTCACTCGGCGCTGGTCCGCTTGCTGCGGGATATTCCAGGCCTGAACCGTGTGGTCGATGCGCAGGCCGGTGAGGTGGTCACGGCGGAAGTTTCGATTCCGCTGCTTAGTCTCGGGCGCGTGCTTGGAATCGGGCTTGCTGATCTTCCCGGCCCGGTCGCATACCTCCGGGCACCCCCGAACCTGGCTGAGACCTGGCGCGCGAGGCTTGCGGGAGATAAGCGGATTCGCGTCGGACTTGCCTGGGGGGGAAATCCGTTGCGCACGCATGAACGCGGACGCATACCGCCGGTGGAGGACTACCGCGCACTTGCCGCAGTTACCGGTGTAACGTTCTATAACCTCCAGCTTGGCTTCAGTGAGGATAAAATCGCGTGCTTTCCAGTGCCCCTGATCGATCTTGCTTCCGGCATCGCCGATTTTGCGGATACGGCGGCGCTCGTGGATAACCTGGATCTGGTGATCTCCGTTGACACCTCTGTTGCCCACCTCAGTGGGGCGATGGGCAAGCCGACATGGGTACTACACCCGGGAATTCCGGACTGGCGCTGGGAGATCGCCGGGAGGGAAAGTCCCTGGTATCCGACCGTGCGATTGTTTCGCTGCTGCGACGGCAGTTGGACCCGCGCCTTGGCCGAGGTTGCCGGCGCTCTGCGCGGGATGTCACATTCACGCTGAAATCGTGAGCGTCAGGAAACGAGGTATTTCTGCAATGGACATCAAGCTGGTTGAAGGGTAGTTGCAGCAGGTAATCGAGAAACTGCGCGCCGGCGACCTCGACGCCGCGGCCGCGCTGCTCGACCGCATACGTGACGCCTCCGTCGATCATCCCGACCTGTTGCGTCTGGGCGCGAAAATTGCGCTTGGACGGCGGCGGCTTGACGCGGCCGATCAGTTGTCACTCCGCGCGATGGCCATGGACCCCGCCAGCCCGGCGATCTGAAAAACGCGGGCGCAAGTGCTGGCCGCGTTGCGGAAAAATGAGGAGAAGCTTGCGGATTTACGCCAGGTTTTGCGTATCGATCCGGACTGTCACAAGGCGCACGCGGAAATATGGAATATCTTTGCGGAATGCGGCCGCCTCGGCGACCTGACCGCCCTGGTCAAGCTGAGACTCACGGCGCTCGATGCGCGGGGTGCGGTCGAACCGCGGCCGACCCGGGTGCGGATTCCGGATACCACTTTGTGCTGCGTCGACTGCAGCAATCACGCGCTGGCGATTCGCGCGTTGACGCTGACGCTGGGTGGTTGTGAGTTCCCGCGCGCGATGTTTTTCACGGACCGCAAGTTCGACATTGAACCGATCGAGACGGTGATCATCGACCCGCTTCAATCGGCGCATGACTACTCGCTGTTTGTGATGAAGCGTCTGCTGCCGTACATCGAAACCGATTACGTGCTGCTTATCCAGTGGGACGGTTACGTCGTGAATGCCGACGCCTGGTCCGATCAGTTCCTGCTGTTCGATTACATCGGTGCGCGCTGGCCGCACGCGGCGTTGAACATCCCGGCTGATCAGGCGGTGGGCAATGGCGGCTTTTCGCTGCGCTCAAAGACACTGCTGCAGGCTCTGCAGGATCCCCGTGTCATTGCGGCGCATCCGGAAGACGTGGCGATTTGCCGGACCCACCGCCGGTATCTGGAAGGGCAATACGGAATTGCATTCGCACCGGACGCAATTGCTGACCGCTTTTCCTTTGAGCATATTGAGGCCGCCGCCCCCACGTTCGGATTTCACGGGCAGATCAATATCACCCGGTTTGTCGATGACGAAGCTATCCGGTTGCTGCAGTCGCCGTCGTAGAGCGATCCTCTGCGCGGCTTCGGCATTCCCCAGCCGTTCCGCGTCGCCGCGGTGGTCGCGGCGGGATGGCGCGGCAAAGTTGAAGCGTTACCCGAGGAAGTGCGCGCCAAGGATCTCAAGCCGCGCGTGAGAAAAGCAGTCGGCGAGATCGCGTATCGCGATACGTTTGGCGGCAAGCTGTGAGCCGAAGCGGGAAAGTAGCTCCTGCGCCAGGTCAATAGCGCTTTTGCCCCTTACGCCTATCCTAAGGAATATTGCCAGCAGTTCGGCGTTTGTGAGCGATTCCGGACCCTTCAAGAGTAGCTTCTCTCGTGGGCGTTCTTCCGCTGGCCAGTTCGCTATTGCCTGCGTGTACCTATTTCCTGGCATTGGTGAAGGACCGTAATGACGCCGCGGAACGATCGAAGGTCAATGTCGATTCGCAACCCGCTTGGTCGTTGATGACGCCGATCAGACAGTCGGCAAAATCCGCCCGGCTCGCCTTGAAGTTGGCCAGCGCAGTCCAGACCAGGTCTTTCTTCTCAATCTCAAACTGCCTGCCGAGCAATATTTTTTCGATGACTTCGGCCAAAGCCGTCCTGTCATACCCATAACCGCGGCCAAGCA
This sequence comes from Betaproteobacteria bacterium, assembly GCA_043779885.1. Lineage (GTDB taxonomy): Bacteria > Pseudomonadota > Gammaproteobacteria > Burkholderiales > SG8-41 > PALSA-1004. The sequence goes on from JAYWDM010000312.1 coordinate 3,238, forward strand.
CCCAAGCCAATTCACATATGACGACATGGTTGATGAACATCGCCGTCTCGTGGGCAGCGGCGCGGTCAATCAACGTGTTCGCCTGACTGGTCTGGGCCAGATCGTCCTGCACCAGATAGCGGACCAGAACATTGGTGTCGAGGCCGATCATTTTTTGCCGGCCGCGCCTCTGGCGATAGCAGCATTCATTTCCTCGATTGACAATACCTTCCCGTCGCGCCGTTTGAGCAATCCCTTAAGCTCTCGCACGTCAAGCTTGGCCGGCCTGATGACGACGCGCCCCTCGGACTCGATTACAAAATCGAGCTTATCCCCGGGATTGAGCTTCAGGTGTTCCCGCACCTGCTTCGGGATGGTAGTCTGACCCTTGCTGGTAAGCGTAGCTACAGTCATGCGGATTCCTTTCTTTGATCAGATTCCTTACCAACCTGCAAGGATAACACAGCTCGCGTCCTGCGTGAAAATCCTTTGCGTGCGGGGTCCTTCGAGCGCGAGCGGACTGTCATCGGGATACCGGATCGTCATTAATCGGCGCGCACGCCCGACGCTTTCACCACCTGTGCCCATTTTGCCGATTCCGCGCTGAGATGGTCGGCGAGCTGCGCCGGCGTCGACGCGACCGGCTCCAGGCCTTGCGCGGCAAGCCGCTCGCGCATGTCCGCCGTGTTGACGATGGCGACAAGCTGGCGGTGAAATTGATCGACGACCGCCCCGGACGCGCCTGCCGGCAACAGCATCGCGTACCACGTCGACGCATCGAACCCCGGTAGTCCTGATTCTGCAACCGTCGGCGCCGCGGGCAGCGCAGTTGCGCGCTTGCTTCCGCCGACCGCCAGCGCGGTGATCCTGCCGCTCTTGATGTGCGGGAGCGCGCCGGGAAGCGACGGAAACCACAAGCTGACCTGCCCCGCGACGAGGTCGGTGAGCGCCTGACCGATGACCTTGTACGGCACGTGGACGAGATCGATGCGCGCCATGCTGCGAAATAATTCCATCGTCAGGTGTCCTGAACTGCCGCTGCCGGTTGACGCGTAGTTGATCGCGCCCGGTTGCGCGCGCGCCAGTGCAATCAGCGCGCGCACATTTTTCGCCGGCAGCGATGGATGCGCGACGAGCACGTTCTGCGTCGTGGCGAGCAGCGTGACCGGCGCAAAATCCCTGAAAGGGTCGTAGGCGATCCTGCGGTAGAGGCTGGGGTTGATCACGAATGACGGGCTGCACAGATAGAGCGTGCGGCCGTCCGGCGGCGCGCTCGCTGCGAGTTCGGCGCCCAGGTTGCCGCCCGCGCCGGGCCGGTTGTCGACGACGACTTGCTGGCCCCGGATGTCGGCGAGCTTCGGGCCGATGATGCGCGCGAGAAAATCAACGCTGCCGCCCGCTGCGAAAGGAACGATGACGCGCAGCGGGCGCGCAGCAACGTCCTGCCCAAGCGCGGCCGGGCAGGGCAGCACCAGCGCGAGCGCGTACAGCGCGGCGCGGTGGGGGCTTATTGCGGTAACAAAAAAGTGACGCACACTGAGCACGCGTTCGCCCGCCGCGGCGCCGTCTACCAAAGGCTCTTCAGCCGTCCGCCGTCGAGGTTGAGCGAAACGCCGGTGATATAGCTCGCGCGCTCCGAGCACAGGAACACGATGGCGTTGGCGAGTTCTTCAGGTTTGCCGAAGCGGTTGAGCGAATTCTTGCGCG
>JAYWDM010000313.1:0-4915 GCA_043779885.1 Betaproteobacteria bacterium
CAGCGAAGCGCTCGAATTCGAACACGCCGACCGGGCCGTTCCAGACGATGGTGCCGGCCTTGCCGAGAATGGTGGCAAGGTGGGCAGCGGTCTTCGGCCCGATGTCCAGGATGAGATCGTCGGCCGCGACGTCTTTCGCGTCCTTCACCGTTGCCTGGGCATCTGCAGAAAATTCTTTCGCGCACACCACATCCTCCGGGATCGGCACCGCGCCGCCCTTTGCTGCGATGATCGCCATGATGTTCCTGGCTTCGCCGACGAGATCGGCCTCGGCCAGCGATTTGCCGATTGGCAGACCACAAGCAAGCATGAAGGTATTGGCGATACCCCCGCCAACGATCAGTTGGTCCACTTTTTTCGCCAGCTCGCCGAGGATGGTGAGCTTCGTGGACACCTTCGAGCCGGCGACAATGGCCACCAGCGGGCGCCTGGGTTCGCGTAACGCCTTGCCCAGCGCGTCGAGTTCCGCTGCCATGAGCGGCCCGGCACAGGCGACCGGCGCGTATTTGGCAATGCCGTGCGTCGTCGCCTCAGCACGGTGTGCCGTGCCGAACGCATCGTTCACGTAAACATCGCACAGCGCGGCCATTTTTCTGGCCAGCACGTCGTCGTTTTTCTTTTCGCCCTTGTTGACGCGACAGTTCTCCAGCAGCACGACCTGGCCGGGTTTGACGTCCACGCCATCGACCCAGTTTGCCTTCAGCGGCACCGGCATGCCGAGCAGTTCGGACAGGCGCTGCGCGACCGGTGCCAGCGTATCCTCGGGTCTGAACTCGCCTTCGGTCGGCCGACCCAGATGCGATGTCACCATGACTGCGGCTCCGGCCTTGAGCGCATGGCGGAGCGCCGGAACGGACGCACGAATACGGGCGTCATCGGTAATGTTGCCGGCATCGTCCTGCGGAACGTTCAGGTCGGCGCGAATGAACACGCGCTTGCCGCGCAGGTCGAGATCGGTCATCCGCAGGATGGTCATGGCAACAAGTCAATGCGTACAGGTTTTCAAAAACGCAGAGGGCACACAGGAGCCAGCCCGAGAACGCGGCCTGTTCGTGTCTGTGCCCTCCGGTCCGAAATCGCTTCCGCTTATTTTGCGTTCACGAACGCGACAGTGGTATCGAGCATGCGATTGCTGAATCCCCACTCGTTGTCGTACCAGGAGCATACCTTGACCAGGGTTCCTTCCGAAACCTTGGTGAGCGTCGAGTCGAACACGGACGACGCGGGATTGTGGTTGAAATCCACCGAGACCAGCGGCTCCTTGTTGTATTGGATAATGTCCTTGAGTTCGGCTTCCGCAGCCTGCTTCACTGCGTTGTTGACTTCGTCCACGCTGGTCGCGCGCTTGGCCACAAAGACAAGATCGACGATGGACACGTTGATGGTCGGAACGCGCATGGCGAAACCGTCCAGTTTGCCGTTCAGTCCCGGAAGTACCAGGCCCACCGCCGCCGCCGCGCCAGTCTTGGTCGGGATCATGGACATGGTTGCGGAACGCGCCCGGCGCAGATCGGTGTGGTACACGTCGGTCAGCACCTGATCATTGGTGTACGCATGAATCGTGGTCATCAAACCGTTGACCACACCGATGCGATCGTTCAACGCCTTGACCATAGGCGCCAGACAATTGGTCGTGCAACTGGCGTTGGAGATCACCGTATGCGCGGCTTTGAGGGTGCCGTGATTCACGCCGTAGACCACCGTAGCGTCGACGTCCTTATCGCCGGGCGCGGAGATGATGACTTTCTTAGCCCCTGCGATCAGGTGGGCACCGGCCTTGGCCTTGCTGGTAAACAATCCGGTGCACTCGAGCACCACGTCCACGCCGAGTTCCTTCCAGGGCAGCTCGGCGGGATTGCGCAGGGCACAGACTTTGATCTTGTCGCCGTTGATGACCAGATAGTCACCGTCGACCATCACGGTCCCCGGAAATTTTCCATGGGCGGAGTCGTACTTGGTGAGGTGGGCGTTGATTTTCGCATCGCCGAGGTCGTTGATCGCAACGATCTGAATGTCATGCTTCTTACCGTCCTCGTAATGCGCCCGCAGGATGTTGCGGCCGATGCGGCCGTAGCCGTTTATTGCAACGCGAATGGTCACTGGCGAGTCCCCCGATCAAAACTGGATTTTACTGTACTCGGAGCGCCGATCACAGGCATGACACCGTGCGATGACGGGTACATCGGACAGACCCAACCCGCGGATCGGGCGATCGGGCGCTCAATCCTTCCAAGGAAGTTTTCGTCGATACCCTTGCCGGAATACGCCTCGACTGGCGCCTTGCCTAGCGATTGGGGCCACCGCGTTGCGGCTCGCGATAGCGGATCTTGAGCGCGATGATGGTCAGCGACAGTGCCAGCGTAAACACGTTGGAAATTATCAGCGGCAGGGACCGCAGCAGGATGCCGTAGATCAACCAGAGCACGAGGCCGATACTGTCGATCATTGCATTCATGGTGTCATCGTACGTCTTGAAAAAGCGTGGCAAGACCACGTAGTGCGGGCGACTGCGCAAGGATCACGTAAGTCGGCACCGCCGCAACATAGCCGGAAAACCTTCCCTTTGTTTCGAACCGGGCTCGAAACGGCGAACGCGCGAAGTAGTCCCCGAGCCTGGGCACGATACCGCCGCCGATGTAGCAACCTGCGCGCGCACCCAGCGTGACCACCAGATTCGCTGCGGCCGTGCCAAGGATTGCGCAGAACATGTCCACCGCTTCTGTACACTGAGCATCGCCATTGGACAACGCCGCCGCCGTTATTTTATCCGGTCCGAGAGCTTGTGCTTGCACACCATCCAGTGCGCACAACGCCTGGTAGAGATTTTCCAGTCCCATTCCGCTGACCACGCGTTCCGTGGAGACATGATCGTATCCGTATCGCTGTTGCAGCCAACGCAGTACGCCGATCTCTTTTTCGCCGATCGGACTGAATGCGATATGGCCGCCTTCGCCCTGCAGTGCAATCCGACCGTTGCCGACCGGGATCAATCCGGATACACCCAGCCCGGTGCCCGGACCGATAACCGCGATCGGTGTTACGGGAACCGCGGCGCCGCCACCGATCTGCTGCAATTCATCCGGGCGCAGGGTCGGAACGGCAAGCGCGAGTGCGGTAAAGTCGTTGACGACGAGCAGCCGTTCGAGACCCAGATTGCGACGGGTCTGTTCGATCGAAAATCTCCAGGGTCCGTTGGTCAGATGTACGAAATCTCCGGTGATGCCGGTAGCGACGTCCAGCGCCGCTTCGCGCACCACCGCATTACCGCAGTCCTGCAAATAGCGGCGCACGGCCTGTTCGAGGCCTTCGAAATCCGCGCAGCGCACCGTTTTTTCGTGTTGAGGCTGCAGAGAATCTGCGGCAACCAGTGCGAGTCGCGCATTGGTGCCTCCTATGTCAGCGACCAACCGCATCGTATTCTGCATGGCTCATCCTCAACGGCTGCAGCACGACCAGCAACGAAATGCCCTTCAGACCAGGCGTTTCACGGCATCGGCAACAGCTTCGGCGGTGATGCCAAAGTATTTGAACAGTTCACCGGCCGGCGCCGATTCGCCGAAGCGATCGAGCCCGACCACCGCACCTTCGAGGCCGACGTACTTGCGCCAGTAGTCGGTCACGCCAGCCTCTACCGCAACCCGTTTGGCGCCTTTCGGCAGAATTGATTCGCGATAAGCGGCGTCCTGGCGGTCGAATACGTTCGTGCACGGCATCGACACCACTCTGACCGCAATACCGGCTTCGGCCAGCAGCTTCTGCGCGCTCACAGCCAGCGAAACCTCCGAGCCGGTTGCGATAATGATCGCCTTAGGACTGGTGGCGTCGAATAACACATAACCGCCGCGCGCGATTTGCTTGATGCGTGCCGCATCACGAGCCTGGAACGGCAGGTTCTGGCGCGAAAACAGCAGGCACGCCGGCCCGTCCCGGCGTTCGATTGCAGCAATCCATGCCGCCGCGGATTCCACCGAATCGCAGGGGCGCCAGACGTCCATGTTCGGAATCAGGCGCAGACTGGCTGCGTGCTCGACCGATTGGTGCGTGGGCCCATCCTCGCCCAGGCCGATGGAATCGTGGGTAAACACGAACAAGCTACGAATTTTCATTAGCGCCGCCATGCGCAGCGCGTTGCGCGAATAGTCCGAGAAGGTAAGAAAGGTGCCGCCGTAAGGAATCAGACCACCATGCAACGTCATACCATTCATGATCGCGGACATGCCGAACTCGCGCACGCCGTAGTAAATATAGTTGCCGCCGCCGGCCTTGCCAATGCCTTTCGATCCTGACCACAGCGTGAGATTCGAGCCGGCCAGATCGGCGGAACCACCTACCAGTTCGGGCAGCGCCGGTGCCAGCGCTTCGATCGTATTCTGCGATGCTTTGCGGCTGGCGATCGTCCCGGCCTCCTCGTTGACCCTGGCGAGAAACTCATCCGCATGCTGGCGCCAGCTCTGCGGCAGATCGCCCGACATGCGGCGCACAAACTCGGCTGCTTCCCTCGGAAAAGTCTTAGCGTACGCGGCGAATCTGGCATTCCAATCGGCTTCCTGCAGCGCTCCTTTGCCACGCGCGTCCCATCCCGCGTAAACATCGGCCGGAATTTCGAACGGCGGATGATTCCAGCCAATATTCAGGCGAGTCGCAGCGACCTCCTTCTCGCCGAGCGCGGCGCCGTGGCTTTCGTGGCTGCCGGCCTTGTTGGGTGAGCCTTTGCCGATGACCGTCTTGCAGCAGATCAAACTCGGCCTGTCTGTGATTTTCTGGCTCTCTTCGATGGCCGCATTTACCGCCGTCACATCGTGGCCGTCGACCTTGCGCACCACATGCCAGCCGTAAGCCTCGAAACGCTGCGGCGTGTCGTCGGTAAACCAGCCGTCGACATGGCCATCGATCGAGATTCCGTTATCGTCGTAGA
>JAYWDM010000314.1:0-4912 GCA_043779885.1 Betaproteobacteria bacterium
CGCATGACCGACGGGCAGGGCCGCACGGTGGACTTCAAGAACACGGTCATCGTGATGACGTCGAATCTCGGTTCGCAGATGATTCAGCGGATGTCCGGCGATGACTACCAGGTGATCAAGCTTGCCGTGCTGGGCGAGGTCAGGACGCAGTTCCGCCCGGAATTCGTGAACCGCATCGACGAAATCGTGGTGTTCCATGCGCTGGATGAGAAACACATCATGTCGATCGCGAAACTTCAGCTGGGATTGCTCGAGAAGCGGCTCGCGAAGATGGATATCCGGTTCGAAATCAGCGACGGCGTGTTGCGGAAGATCGCCGAAATCGGGTTCGATCCGATCTACGGCGCGCGTCCGCTGAAACGCGCCATTCAGTCCGAAATCGAGAATCCGCTGGCAAGACACATACTGGAAGGGGATTTTGCGGCGAAAGATCTGATCAAGATCGATGTGGTGAAGGGCGTAATCCGCTTCAAAAAAGACGCGTTGACCGCGGATGCGAGCGTGCCGTCACCATAATATTTTCCGCTATACCCGCGTCGTGGATATCCAAGGTTCTCCTCGCGCGGCGTCACGCGGACGTTATAATCCGCCCGGCGATCATTTTTCATACGTACTGCAGGATGGTGGGGGATTAATGCGTTTCATTTCAAGCAAGAGGCAACTGGTGTTCGCCATGGCGGCTGCCGCAATGTTGGCGCAGCCGGTTTGCGCGCAGAATTATCCCAATCGCCCGATCCGCCTGGTGGTTCCGTTTTCGCCCGGCGGCGCCGCCGATGTGCCTGGCCGCATATTGACGCAAAAGATGTCCGAAGCGCTCGGGCAGCAGGTCGTTGTTGATAACCGTCCGGGCGCAGGTTCCACCATAGGCGCGGAGCAGGTAGCCAAAGCGCCGCCCGATGGCTACACGCTGCTGGTCATCAGCAATACGCATTTCGTCAGCGCAGCCCTTTACAAGAAACTCGCGTACGATTCGCTTGCCGATTATGCGCCGGTGACGCAGGTGACCAGCGCACCCAACATCGTCGTGGTGCATCCTTCCCTGCCGGCGAAAACCATCAGAGAGCTGATTGCGCTCGCCAGGGCCAAGCCCGGCAAGATCGATTATGCGTCGTCCGGCAACGGCAGCACGCAGCATCTGACCGGGGCGCTGTTTACCAAGATGGCGGGCATAGAAATGACGCATATCCCGTATCGCGGCAGCGGCCCGGTGACTGCCGATCTTCTGGGCGGGCAGGTGATGGTGGCGTTCCCCGGTATCGCCGGCATGCTGCCGCACATCAAAGCCGGCAAACTGCGCGCGCTCGCGGTAACCAGCGCCAAACGCTCGCCCGAGTTGCCGCAGGTGCCGACCGTGGCTGAAGCCGGCGTCAAAGGCTATGACGTGACCGCATGGTTCGGCGTGGCCGGGCCCAAGGGCATGCCGCGCGACATCGTGCTCAGACTGCACGCGGAGTTGCTGCGCATTCTGAAGAATCCGGAAGTGCAGAAACTCCTGCTCAGCGCGGGCCAGGAAGTAGCGTGGCAGGATACGCCCGATCTGTTTGGCGAAATGCTTAAGATCGAAGCCGCAAAGTGGGCGCGCATGGTCAGGGAATCGGGCGCGCAGGTGAATTAGCGCACTACCGGATGAGGAGGGCGCAATGCTGCTTGTGCACCGCAAGTGCGTGACGATTTTCATGGTCGCCGGCTGCAGTGTTGCCGTGGACCTGCACGCGCAGAATTATCCGGCGCGGCCGATACGCATGATCATTCCCTTTTCCGCGGGAGGCGCGACCGACGTGCCGGGCCGCATTCTGGCGCAGAAACTTTCGGAAGCCATAGGCCAGCAGGTCGTGGCCGACAATCGTCCCGGCGCCGGCAGCACCATCGGCACCGATCTCGTTGCCAAGTCCCAGCCCGACGGCCATACGCTGTTGCTGACGGCCACCCCGTTCGTGATCAGCGCGGGTCTTTACAAGCATCTGCCCTACGATCCGCTCACGGATTTTGCGCCAGTGATGCAGGTAGGCTCGGCGCCGAATGTCATGGTGGTGCACCCGTCATTGCCGGTGAAGTCGGTCCACGATCTGATTGCGCTCGCGAAGGCGCAGCCGGACAAGATCGATTTCGCCTCGTCCGGCAATGGCGGCGCGCAGCATTTGTTCGGAGCGCTGTTCATGTCGATGGCCGGGGTCAGGATGACGCATGTCCCCTACAAGGGCAGCGGACCGGCGATCGCCGACCTCATGGGCGGACAGGTGAAAGTCGGTTTTCCCGGCATTGCCATCGCGTTGCAGCATCATAAAGCGGGCCGGCTGCGCGCGCTCGGCGTGACCAGCGCGCAACGCTCGCCGCAGATGCCCGATGTGCCGACCATCGCCGAGGCCGGCGTCCCCGGCTATGCGGGAACGCTCTGGCTGGGCGTGGCAGCACCGCGGGGAACGCCCCGGGCGGTGATCGGCAAACTGCATACGGAGATCACCAAAGTGTTGCAGCTACCCGATGTCAGGAATGGTTTTCAGGGCGCGGGTACCGACGTGGTCGGCTCCACGCCCGAAGAGTTCGGCGCGTTAATCAGGGTCGAACTCGCGAAGTGGGGCAAAGTCGTGAAAGACATCGGCCTGCAGGTGAATTAGCACCGTAGGATGGGTTGAGGGACGAAACCCATCGTCTGTCGCGCCAATTTATTGATGGGTATCGCTGCGCTCCGTCCATCCTGCTTTGCTGGTGATCCGGCGCGAGATGACGCGGGTAGCCTGGAATCCGCGTTAGCGCGCGAAAGTCCGGAATTTCACATCGTCATCGCGTTCGATCTGCTTGACGAGATTCACTTCCCACGTGAGGTAGTCCTGCATCGCTTCTTCGACCTTGGCGGTGCGGTCGTAAGGGCGATACCAGACGTCATCGGTGGTGTCGGCGAGCTGCGACATGCCGCTTTCCATCGGCAGTCCGGCCGCGCGCCACGCATCGGTCCCGCCCTGCAGCACCTTGACGGACGTACTCGTGAGCTGCGCCGCTTCGGGTGCGGCGAGCCGGGCGATGATGCCGTCGGACGAGGTCAATACGAGTAATTTTGCCGCCGGGATCGCGCGCAGATTCGCTTCCAGATTGGCGCGAATCGAGAGCCACGCGCCGGGAATATGGCCATCGCGGTAACGCAGGCTGGTGTCGAAATCGATCACGGTTGCATTGCCGGCGTCCAGTTCGCGTTTGAGTTCGCCCGCTGTGATGAGGTCGGATTTCAATTGAGCGAGCCCCAGCACCGGCGCCGGCGTTGGACCCCGGTGCAGCGGTCCCGATTCGAGCGCCTGCCTGACCACGAATACATCCCGCCATCCCATCTGGATCAGCCACGATGCGGTCATGGTCGCGCGCACGCCATGGTCGTCGATCAGCACGATGCGCGCGCCGCGGGTGGCGGCGAACTGGTCGGTCGCCTGCACCAATTGTCCGCCGGGGGCATTCACCGTGCTGTGCAGATGGCCGGCCGTATATTCCTCGGGGCTGCGCACGTCGAGCAGATACAGCGTGCGGTTATCCATTTCGCGCGCGAACCTGCCCACCATGGCGACGTCGATATAACGCACGCCAAACCGCTTCGCGACACGCGCGGCGGCGCGTCGCGCTTTTGCCAATCCCGCGGCGGATGGCTGCGGCGCATGCAGATTTTGCTGGCGTGCGAGTTCCAGACCCGCGAGGTGCCAGCCCATCGTGCCGTCCTTCAGCGCGACCACGCGGTTCGGCAGGCCGGCATTGATCAGCGACTGCGCACCGATGATGCTGCGGGTGCGCCCCGCGCAATTGACGACGACCAGCGTGTCCGGTGATTCGACCAGATCGTGCACGCGGTAGACGAGTTCAGCGCCCGGGCAATCGATGCCGCCAGGAATGCTCATCTTCGTGTATTCGGCGAGCGGGCGGCTGTCGAGGATCAGCACTTTCTCGCCCGCATCCACGCGCGCCTTGATTTCCTGCGCCGGCATGCGCGGCGTGTTTTCCCGATGCTCGACGAACTCACCAAATGCTTTGCTCGGCACGTTGATGCCGCTGTATAACTCATATCCCGCTGAGCCCCACGCATCGACGCCGCCGGCGAGCACCATGACGTGCGAGTACCCGTGCCGCGCCAGAATTGCGGCGGCGCGTTGCGCGAGGCCTTCGTTGCCGTCGCAAACGACGACGCGCGTCGAGCGTCTGGGTACCAGCAACGGCGCGCGCAACTCCAGACGCGACAACGGCGCCGACGCGGCAAGCAGCAGGTGGCGCTTGGCGAAGACACCTTCCTCGCGTACATCGATTACGGCAATCTCCGCGCCATCGTGCAACAGGGTTTTGAGCTGTTTGGCGCTGATTTCGCGGGGAATGCGGTTCTTGATCGCGATCATGGGTCGGTCCTTTCAATGGGTCGAAAATTGTCTATCCGTGGAGCCTAGCACAATTGAGCACATCCACTTATTGCGGAGTCGGCAATGTGGGCTGCAACTCGCGATTGCATCGGGATCGCGTCGCTACCGTCAGCGACCGCAGCAAGCGTAGGGAGCTAAGCAGCGTGATGATATACGCGGCCGTTTGCGCGCGCGGCGAGGCCCAACTCACAAAAATGCTGAGCGCCATGGACAATTGCACCCAAGAGACTGTAGTGCGCTACGACAAGTTGCCAATTACTCCGGTTGTTACGCGGTTTGCTTTCCGCTTTAGGCGTGCTGCTGGGCTGGCTGCCTCGCACGTGGTTGCAGAACCCTGACAAGCCCCGTGGACAACTCGGCAATCGACGTCGGGACCAACATCACGCTGAGCGCCGCGGCCACCCGTCTTGGCGCGCAAACGCCCTGCCGCGGCTACCCGACCGTCGCTAAACATCGGCTGAGCGCGCATGTGACATGTGCATGGGGAACCGTAACACGCGGGTATAGGTAGAAGAGCCTAGACCTTT
>JAYWDM010000315.1:0-4903 GCA_043779885.1 Betaproteobacteria bacterium
TGAGCTGCTGTTCGGTCTTGCCGACCCAGGCGATTTCCGGCGAGGTGTAAATTACCCATGGCACCGTGTTGAAGTCCACGTGTCCATGGTGCCCCGCAATGCGCTCGGCGACCGCCACGCCTTCTTCTTCGGCCTTGTGCGCGAGCATCGGGCCGCGCACAACGTCGCCTATGGCCCACACATTCGGCAGATTGGTGCGGCAATCGTCGTCGACCGCGATCATCCCGCGCTCGTCGAGCTTGAGGCCGACCGCCGCGGCATCCAGCCCCTGGGTATTGGGCACGCGCCCGATCGAAACGATCAGTTTATCGAATACCGCGTTGTGCGCCGCACCTGCGCTGTCGGTGTAATCCACGGACACGGTTTTGCGTACCGTAACTTTGGTAATTTTTATGCCGGTGTGTATCGCCAGGCCTTGCTTCGCGAATACCCTGGCCGCTTCTTTCGCGATCTCAACGTCCACCGCGCCGAGAAACTCCGGCAATGCCTCGAGTATCGTTACTTCCGCGCCGAGCCGCCGCCATACGCTGCCCATCTCGAGGCCGATTACGCCGGCGCCGATCACGCCGAGACGTTTCGGCACCTCGGCAAGCGCGAGTGCGCCGGTATTGGAGAGCACCAGCTTTTCGTCGAATTCGGCCCCGGGCAGCGCACGCGGATTCGAACCGGTTGCCACGATTACATGTTTGGCGAGGAGCGCGTCATCCGCCTTGCCGGTGACCTTGATCGCGTAACCGTCGCTGCCGGAACTTGCGAAGCTGCCGCGGCCGTGCATGAATTCAACCTTGTTTTTCCTGAACAGATAAAGGATGCCGTCGTTGTTCTGTTTGACGACCTTGTCCTTGCGCGCCAGCATTTGGCCCACATCGATGGCCAGACCTTTGACTGCGATGCCGTGCTCCGCAAACCGGTGTCCCGCGTGCTCGAAATGTTCGGACGACTGCAACAGGGCCTTCGACGGTATGCAGCCGACATTGGTGCAGGTGCCGCCCAGCGCCGGTTTGCCGCCGGGCGTGCTCGCGTCGTCGATACATGCGGTCTTGAGCCCGAGCTGCGCGGCGCGGATGGCCGCGATGTACCCGCCGGGGCCGCCGCCGATTACGACTACGTCAAATGTTTTGGCCATGGCTGTCTTGTGATGAAAGGGTGCAGGGGTGAAGGAGTGAATGGGTCAGGATTCCAGCGCGCGAACGCGCGCGCCTTCACTCCCACACGCCTCAAACATCGAGCAACATGCGCGCCGGATCTTCCAGCGCTTCCTTCATCGCCACCAGCGCCAGTACCGCCTCGCGGCCATCGATGATGCGATGATCGTACGACATCGCGAGATAGTTCATCGGCCGGATCACGATCTGGCCATTTTCGACCACGGCGCGTTCCTTGGTTGCATGCACGCCAAGTATCGCGCTTTGAGGCGGATTGATGATGGGGGTCGACAGCATGGAACCGAATACGCCGCCGTTGGATATCGAGAACGTACCGCCCGTCAGTTCGTCGATGGTGAGCTTGCCTTCCTGTGCGCGCCTGCCGAATTCCGCAATCTGCTTCTCGATGTCGGCCAGCGACATCTGGTCGGCGTCGCGCACGATGGGCACCACCAGTCCGCGCGGACTGCCGACCGCGATGCCGATATCAAAGTAGCCGTGATAGATGATGTCGTTGCCGTCGATCGAGGCGTTGACGACCGGATAACGCTTCAGTGCGGTGACCGCCGCTTTGACGAAGAACGACATGAAACCGAGCTTGACGCCGTGTTCCTTCTCGAACCTGTCCTTGTAACGGCCCCGCAGGTCCATGACCGGCTGCATGTTCACTTCGTTGAACGTGGTCAGGATCGCCGCGGTCGATTGCGATTGCACGAGTCGCTCCGCAATGCGCGCGCGCAGCCGCGACATCGGCACGCGCTGCTGGGGACGTTCGCCGAGCGCGCCCGGATCGAACGCCGGGGCCGGCGCACGGACGGATGCTGGCGGCGTCTTGGCGGCCGCCGGTTCGCGCTGCATGGCGTCGAGCACGTCACCCTTGGTGACGCGTCCGCCGCGGCCGCTGCCGCTGATACCGCCCGCATCGATCTTGTTGTCGGCTGCGATCTTTTGCGCCGCCGGCATGACGGTCGCCGCCGTCTGCGCAGCGGGTTTGGCGGCCGTAGCGGGCGCCGCCGCGACCGCCGGTGCGGGCGCCGCGGCCGCTTTGGCATCCGTGTCTATGGTCGCGATGACCTCCTTGGCGACGACGGTACCGCCGTCCCCCTTGACGATACTGATCAATACGCCCGAATCCGGCGCCGGTGTTTCCAGCACGACCTTGTCGGTCTCGATATCGACGAGATTCTCGTCGCGATTGACGAATTCGCCGATCTTCTTGTGCCACGATACCAGTGTCGCCTCGGCTACCGATTCAGAGAGTTGCGGCACCTTTACTTCAACTAACATGCTTCACTCCAGTGTGATCTTCAGCTGCTTACTTCGTACCGTCGGCGCGTGACGCAGCGCCCAGCGTCAGCGCGAGGTTGACGAGCTCCTTTTGCTGCTTTTCGTGCAGCGACTTGTAACCTGCCGCCGGCGTCGCCCACGAGTCGCGGCCCGCATAGGTCAGTTTCTGGTGCGGCAGCAGGTGGCGCAGCAGGTAGTGCTGGATGCGATGCCAGGCGCCCTGGTTGCGCGGCTCTTCCTGGCACCACACGATTTCGCTCGCGTTTTTGTATTTCTCGATTTGCGCCCTGAATGCATCATGCGCGAAGGGATAGAGCTGCGCGATGCGCACCAGCGGAATATCGGCGATGCCGCGCTCGCGGCGCCCCGCGCGCAGGTCGTAGAAAACCTTGCCGCTGCAAAATACAACGCGCCTGACGTTTGCGGGATCGATGTTCTCGTCCCACTCCTCGTTGACGGGGTTGAATTTGTCGTTGGCGAATTCCTCCAGCGGGGAAACGGATTCCTTGTGGCGCAACAGGCTCTTGGGCGAAAAGATGATCAGCGGTTTGCGATACGGGCGCACCATCTGGCGCCGCAGCAGGTAATACATCTGCACCGGCGTCGCCGGCACGCACACCTGCATATTGTAGTCGGCGCACATCTGCAGGAAACGCTCGATGCGGCCCGACGAGTGCTCGGGCCCGGCGCCTTCATAACCGTGCGGCAGCATCATCGTGAGCCCGCACATGCGGCCCCATTTGATTTCGCCCGACGCGATGAACTGATCGATCACGACCTGTGCGCCGTTGACGAAATCGCCGTATTGCGCCTCCCAGACCACGAGCTCGTTCGGCCCGGAGGTCGCGTAACCGTACTCGAAACCCAGCACCGCCTCTTCCGACAATACCGAGTCGATGACGACGAAGTCGCCCTGTTTCTTGCTGACGTGCTGCAGCGGCATGTGCGTGCCCTGGTCCCACTTCTCGCGATTCTGGTCGTGCAGTACCGCGTGACGATGGAAGAAAGTGCCGCGGCCGACGTCCTGCCCCGAAATGCGCACCGAGTAGCCTTCACTCAAGAGCGTCGCATACGCGAGATTTTCCGCCATGCCCCAATCGAGCGGCAGCTTGCCTTCGGCCATCAGGCGGCGGTCGGCCATGATTTTCTCGACGCGCGGATGCAGCTTGAAATTGGGCGGCACATCGGCGATTTTGCGACCGAGTTCTTTCAGCGTTTCAAGCGGCAGCCGGGTGTCGTCATTTTCGTTCCACCGGGTGCCCACATAAGGTTTCCAGTCGACTTCGAACGGCGGCTTGTAATTCGACAATATCGTTTGGTTCGTATGGTAGCCGCCGTCGAGCGCAGTGCGGTACGTCTTGACCATCGCGTCGGCTTCCGTCTCGCTCAAGGTGCCTTCAGCGGCCAGTTTGTCGGCGTAGAGCTTGCGCGGCGTCGGATGCTGGTGAATTCTCTTGTACATCAGCGGTTGCGTGACCATCGGCTCGTCCTGCTCGTTGTGGCCGAGCCGGCGATAGCAGACCAGATCGATCACCACGTCCTTGCTGAACTGCATGCGGTAATCGAGCGCCATCTCGGTGACCAGGCATACCGCTTCCGGGTCATCGCCGTTGACGTGAAAAATCGGCAATTCGAGCATTTTCGACACATCGCTGCAATACAGCGTCGAACGCGAGTCGCGCAGATCGGAGGTCGTAAACCCGATCTGGTTGTTGATGATGATGTGGACAGTGCCGCCGGTGCCGAAGCCGCGGGTTTGCGCGAGATTCAGCGTTTCCATCACCACGCCCTGCCCCGCATACGACGCGTCGCCGTGTATCAGCACCGGCAGCACGAGGTTGCCGGCCTTGTCGCCGCGGCGGTGCTGGCGTGCGCGCACCGCGCCCTCGACCACCGGATTGACGATTTCGAGGTGCGACGGATTGAACGCGAGCGACAGATGCAGCGGACCGCCCGGCGTCATGACGTTGGACGAGAAACCGTCGTGATACTTGACATCGCCGGCGAGCGTCGACTCGTCCTGCTTGCCCTCGAATTCGGCAAACAGATTTTTGGGCATCTTGCCAAGCGTATTGACGAGTACGTTGAGCCGGCCGCGGTGCGCCATGCCGATCACGAGTTCCTGCGCCCCGGAAGCGCCCGCGCGTTGCAGCAGGCAGTCCAGCAGCGGAATCAGGCTGTCGCCGCCTTCGAGCGAAAAACGCGTCTGGCCGACGTATTTGGTGTGCAGGTAACGTTCGAGCGTTTCCGCCGCCGTCAGGCGCTCGAGAATATGCTTCTTGTAGGCGGCGTCGTAATGCGGCGTCGCGCGCGTTGCCTCCAGGCGCTCCTGGATCCAGCGCTTCTGCGGCACGTCGGCGATATACATGTACTCGACGCCGATCGAGCGGCAGTACGTGTCCCGCAGCATCTGCAGGATGTCTTTGAGTTTCATCTCGCGCGGGCCGATCAGCGAGCCGGTGCCGAAGACG
>JAYWDM010000316.1:0-4899 GCA_043779885.1 Betaproteobacteria bacterium
GTCTTTCAGCCAATCGTTCGACATACGCAGTCCGTGAAAGTGGTGACGACGCTTGACTGTACGAGGTCGCATAGGTAACGTCAAACGCGGAGCGAAGCGAGAGCCAAAGCATCCTTCATGGAATGAAGGCGCACTTAGGTGTTTCTGTCTGCTACGCATCCAGAAACGTGCGCCCTGCGGGGCTAGTTGCAC
Source organism: Betaproteobacteria bacterium (assembly GCA_043779885.1). Classification (GTDB taxonomy): domain Bacteria; phylum Pseudomonadota; class Gammaproteobacteria; order Burkholderiales; family SG8-41; genus PALSA-1004. The sequence goes on from JAYWDM010000316.1 coordinate 193, forward strand.
ATCTGATCCAGAGCGCCGCCTTGCCCCATGGCCACCTACCACGCTTCCGTGAAAGTTGGCCCCCGAGGCAAAGCCGCCTCGCACGCCGCCTACCTTGCCCGTGAGGGCAAGTATGCCGACCTGCGCAGCGGCGAGGTGTTGGAGCTCGCCGAGAGCGGCAACATGCCGAAGTGGGCGGCGAACGCGCCGGCCTACTTCTGGCACGCCGCCGATGCGCACGAACGTGCCAACGGCAACGCCTATCGCGAATTCGAGCTGGCCCTGCCGCGCGAGCTGACGCCCGATCAGCGCGCCGATCTGGTGCGCGCGTTCGTCGCCCAAGAGCTTGGCGAACGCCACGCCTACACCTTTGCCATCCACAACCCGATTGCCGCGCTGGACGGTGGCGAACAACCGCATGCGCATGTGATGTTCTCCGATCGCAAGCGCGACGGCATCGAGCGCGATCCGGAACAGTATTTCCGGCGCTACAACGCCAAGGTGCCGGAGCGTGGCGGCTGCCAGAAAGAGCAGGGCAGTACGGCCGCGACCCAATCCGAACGGGTGGCCGAACGCAAGCAACAACTGGTTGCCTTGCGCGCACGCTGGGCCGAGTCCACTAATGCGCACCTTGAGCAGCACGGCCATGGTGCGCGTGTCGATCATCGCAGTCTGGCCGAGCGGGGCATCGAGCGGACGCCGGAGCCGCATTTCGGCGGGCGCGGGGTGCGTGAGCTGGTGTATCGCGGCGACGTATCGCGGTTGCTGGAACAACGTCGTGCCGAAGGCGAGCTGGAGCGCGCCCAGGTGGAGGTGCGAACCTCGATGCTGGATCTGTCAGGCGATGTGTTCGCGGCGCGGCGTGATCGCGATCAGCGTCAGGACTGGAAGCGCGAGAACGCCGAGTCGGCGAAGGCCGCATGGAGGGCGGATCGCGCGCAGGAAAAAGCCGAGCTTGCCCGGCAGGCCGAAGTACAACGACAAGCGAGCTTGGCACAAGCCGCCTTCCGCCAAGAGCAGGAGGCGCTGCGGGAACGCGAAGCGATCGAGCAAAAAGCGCAAGCCGCGCGGTTATCGCGTGCGAATAAAGATCACGACCGAGGACGATGATGGACGAAGAACGCAAGAAGTTGGGCGGTTTGATCGAGATCGCCGAGGAGCAGCAGGCGGCTGTGGCCACCGCCGTGGCCGTGGCGCAGGCGGCGGGTGAACGGCTGGAGCGGGCGGCGCGGCAGTGGGAGGAAGCGGGGGCGAAAGTAGTGCGTGCGTGCAGCGCGGCTATCGGCGAGGCCGTGACGGCGGAGGCGCAAACACTGGCGGCACGGCTGGAGGCGCCCTTCGTCGCCCCGGTGCACCGTCTCCAGGAAGCGGCGGCTGCGTTGCATTACACGACGCGAACGCTCGACTGGTGGGTGATTGCGGGCGTACTGGTGCTCGGTATCGTGCTGGGTGGGACGGTATCGTGGTTCCTGATGCAATCGCGGCTTGATACGTTGTTGAATTACGCCAAGCAGACCAATGAGCAGACGACACCCAAGATGCCGGCAGCGCCGGCGAACGTTGCGCCGAAGAAAGGCGGCAAGTAATCCGGATCGGATCAGCGGAGAGTATGGGTCGAAGTGTTGATCGCGCACTACGCATCCTTTCGCCGGTTTCTAGCCACGATGCTGCGCTGGCGGGCGCCACCGCAGAAGGCTCGCCAAGATGCTGTTGTATCGAGGGAAATGGTGTTGTATAACAGCAATACTTCATTTATAAGTAATAATATCTATGGACGACAACAATAATGTCAACACTGCCGCCGACACCCTTTGCTACCGGTTGCGTCAGGCCCGCGAAATGCTTGGCATCAACCGCTCCGAGTTCGCTCGGCGCATCGGCGTGAAGCCCAGTGCCGCGATTCAATGGGAGCAGCCCAATGGCACTCATCCTGCCACCGCCCATCTGATCCAGAGTGCCATTGTCACCAACGTTTCCCTGGACTGGCTAGCGACGGGACGGGGTCACGCCAGGCTGTCGCAGGACACAGTGAATAGCGAATCCTTCGCCATGAATTTGTTCGAGGAGACGTTGCTGAAACTCGGGCGCGCGTTGCCGGAAAGCGCGAAGGCGCCGCTGATCGCTTTGCTCGCGAGTTTTCGGTCAATCTGAAAACGGGAGGGTAGATAACAGTGATTCTTGCCTGTTGGCGCGCCCTCATGCCTTGAATCTGTCATGCAAATTGGCCACGCTGTGCCCGTTTTGGGGAGCGCGGTTCGTCCGTGATCGCGCTTGCAGTACCACGCTGCTTCGAAGATAGGACTCCCCGGGGTCGGTATGCGCGCGATTTGCGTTGCATGCAGACGCTCATGGGAGCGATGTGCTCAGGGCCCCGTAAAACGCGTATCCGTCACTTTTCTGGGGTTCACATCCAATGTCTCATCGGTTTCTGCAGGCCCGCCTGACGGCGCTGCTCGGCTTCGTTTTTCTCGCGGCATCCCTCCCAAGCATTGCCCGTGCGACGTCATTCCCATCGCCTGCCACCTGCAATATGGTGACTACGCTGGCCGGGCTTGCCGGGAGCACAGGCCATACCGACGGGGATGGCAGCGCCGCCCGCTTTTACGGCCCCGTGGGGCTGGCCGTGCGCGGTGTCGGGGTGGGCGCCTCGGTCTATGTGGCTGATTCGGGGAATGCCGAGATTCGTCAGATGGTTTCGCACATTCAAGGACCCTTGAACGGAGGCGTTCCGCCTACTGTCGTGGAGACCGTCACCACGCTGGCCGGCTTGGCCGGCGCCAGCGGCAATGTCAACGGGGTCGGTGCGCTTGCCCGCTTTGCCAATCCGACCGCCGTGGCGGTGGGCAGCGACGGCACGGTGTATGTGGCCGACACGAGCAACAACGCCATTCGCGTGATCCCACCGAACGGTACCGTCACCACACTGGCGCTGCTGCCTGGGTCGGTGGCGCTGAATGGCCCGATGGGAATTGCGCGGGACAGCGCGGGCACGTTATATGTGGCCAATACCAACGATCAGACCATTCTCAAGATTACCGCTGGCATCGCCAGCGTTCTGGCAGGCGCCTCGGGAGTGCAGGGAAACACCGATGGCACGGGAGCCGCTGCAAATTTCAATTACCCCCAGGGTATTGCCGTGGACAGCGGCGGTAACGTCTACGTCGCCGATACCGGCAACAGCCTCATTCGCGTGATCTCGCCGGCGGGCGGGGTGACCTCCTTTGCGGGGGGTCCGACCGGCCCCGGGGGGCCGGTCGGAATCCTACCGTCTCCTTCCTCGTTTCTGGGTCTGATGGCAGATGGAATGGCCCGTCTTGGTCTGACGCCGAACATAAAAATGCCACCGCCACCGCCACAGTTTCAGGTTTTCTATTCACCCACCGCCGTCGCGGTGGATGCGGCCGGTTACGTGTATGTCGCCAATACCGGCGCTAATACGATTGTCCAGATTGCGCCGGACGGCACCATCAGCACGCTGGCAGGTCTGGCCAGTAGTGCGGGCAGTGCAGAGGGCACGCTGGCTGCCGCACGCTTCAATGCCCCGCAGGGTATTGCGGTGGACGCCGCCGGCACGCTGTTTGTCGCCGATAGCGGGAATGCCACCGTCCGCCAGATCGTCCCCTGTCCGCTGATCAGCAACTTCACTCCCGCCTCGGGCCTGGTCGGGTCATCGGTCACGATCACTGGCCGAGGCTTCAGTGCGACCAATACCGTCACGTTCAGCAATGGCGTGGTTCCGGGCACCCCTGCGGCCAGTATCACGGCGTCTTCGTACGGTGCCCTGACCGTGACGGTGCCACCGAAGACGACCACGGCGCCGATCACGATCGTGACCGCCACGGGTACCGCAACGAGTAGTGCCTCCTTTGCCGTAATACTTCCGACCATCACGGGCTTGAGCCGCAGCAGTGCCACGGTCGGTACCAGCCTGGTCATCAGCGGTACCCTGTTCGATCCGATCGCCACGAACAACCAGGTACTGTTCAACAATGCTGTCCCCGCCACCGTCACGGCAGCCACGTCCACCACGTTGACGCTCACGGTGCCTTCCGGCGCCATCACGGGCGTGATTACGGTAATCAACGGCTACGGACAAGCGGTAAGCCCGTCGCCATTTCTGGTCATCCCGTCCATCAGCGGCTTCACTCCGCCCGGTGGGAAAAAAGCTGATTCCATCACAATTTCAGGCACAGGTTTCGATGCCAATCCGGCAAACGACACGGTGAAGTTTTTCAATGGAGTGACGGCAAATGTCACTGCAGCGAGTGCCAGCACGTTAACGGTGAACGTGCCGCTCAGCGCAACGACGGGCCCGATCACAGTGATCACCGCCGGTGGTCAGATTGCGAGTACTGCGAATTTCCTCGTGATCCCAGTGATAAATACATTGGGTGCATCCGCGGGTGCTGTCGGCGATTCGCTGAGCATCTACGGATCGGGCTACGACCTCAACCCATTGAACAACGCCGTGACGTTCTACAATGGCGTGTCCGCGACTGTCACGGGGGCTACGGCAGGTGTACTCACCGTGCAAGTGCCGGCGGGCGCGACGACCGGACCGATCACGGTGACCACGCTCGGCGGTACCGCAACCAGTGCGACCAGTGCGGGCAATTTCAGTGTGCTACCCAAGATAGTGAGCCTCAGTGCGCCCGGCGGCACAGCGGCCGGCCCGGTCGGCACGACCGTGACGATCACGGGTACGACGTTCAATCCGCCGGGAAGCAC
>JAYWDM010000317.1:0-4887 GCA_043779885.1 Betaproteobacteria bacterium
GTCGTTCGCGATGAAATCGGCCACCTGCGCTTCGACCACGGGGTGGCGCCCGCCTGCGATGTCGATCAGCGGTGCGTCGGCGAGTTCGGGCATGCAAAAGTCCAGCGCGTGCGCGCGCTCGGCGAAGGTCGCCAGCAGATCGGTCTCGGCGAGCCCGTCCGCCACCCGCTGCAACGACGGTATATCGGGCGCGAGTTGCTCGAGCAGTTGCTCATACAGCAGTTTTTCGCGCGCGAGCGCGCGCTCCTGCGCGGAGAGCGCCTTGTCTTCAAACGTCTTCAGTTCGGGCGTGATGTAGCGCTCGGCGTTTTTCAGCGTCTGCCGCCGGCGGTAATCGTCGGGCACTTTTTCCGACTGCGCGCGCGTGACTTCGATATAGAAACCGTGCACCCGGTTGTACTCGACCTTGAGATTGGCGATGCCGCTCCTCGCGCGCTCGCGCGCTTCGAGGTCGAGCAGGAATTGCCCGCAGTTCGTCTGGATCGCGCGCAGCTCGTCGAGTTCGGCGTCAAAGCCGTCGGCGATCACGCCGCCTTCCCGCACTACCGACGCGGGCTCGGGCTGGACCGCGCGCGCCAGCAACGCGCCGGCGTGTTCCAGCGGCTGCACCTCCTGGGCGAGTCTCTGCAGGCGCGGGCTGTCAAGGGCGGCGAGTTGGGCGCTTAACTGCGGCAGTCTCGCCAGCGTATCGCGCAGCCCCGACAGATCGCGCGGCCGCGCGCTTTTAAGCGCGATGCGCGCCGTGATGCGCTCGACGTCGGCGCACGACTTCAATGCGCTGCGCAATGCGTCGCAGGTCGACGCGCGATCCTCCGCCAGCAAGGCAACGGCGGCGAGGCGGGCGCGAACCTGCGCGTGATCGCGCAGCGGATGATGCAGGGCGTGACGCAGCGACCGGCTGCCCATGGCGGTGACGCAGGTATCGAGCAGCGAGAGCAGCGTCGGCGCCGGCTCGCCGCGTATGGTTTCGGAGATTTCAAGATTGCGCCGCGTCGCGGGGTCGATGCCGATATACGATGAACTGTTTTCGATCGCGAGCGCGGTGACATGCGCAATTGAGTTGCCCTGTGTCGCGCGCGCATATTCGATCAGCGCGCCGGCCGCGCAGGTTGCCGCCGGTAATGCGTCGAGCCCGAACGCAGTGAGGTTGTGCGTGCTGAACTGGCGGCATAACGCGCGCGTCGCAGCTTCTGGGTCGAATTGCCAATCGGGCAGGCGCTTGATCGCGGCGGCTCCCGCGGGCAGCGCGTAGTCCGCGCTCTCGGCAATCAGTATTTCGGCGGGACGCAGGCGTTCGATTTCCGCGGCGAGTCCCGGCGTCTTGATTTCGGTGGCGCGAAAACGCCCGGCCGCCAGCGCTAGCCATGCGATGCCGAGCGTATTGTTTTTTTGCCACAGCGCCAGCAGCAGGCTGTCGCGCTTGTCATCCAGCAGCGCCGAGTCGGTCAGCGTGCCGGGCGTGACGATACGCATGACTTTGCGTTCGACCGGGCCCTTCGATGTGTTTGGATCGCCGATCTGTTCGCAGATCGCGACCGATTCGCCGAGCTTGACGAGTTTGGCAAGGTATTGCTCGACCGCATGGTAGGGCACGCCCGCCATTTTGATCGGTTCGCCGGCCGAGGCGCCGCGGCTGGTGAGCGTGATATCGAGGAGCCGCGCCGCTTTTTCCGCATCGCCGAAAAAGAGTTCGTAAAAATCCCCCATGCGGTAGAACAGGAGCATGTCCGGGTGCTGTCCCTTGATGCGCAGGTACTGCTGCATCATCGGCGTATGTTGCGCAATGTCAGTCATCAAAAAAATCCTGTTTTCCCTCTAATTTCATAGTATATTACCGTCTATTGCGGTCCGACAATGTTCCCTGGAATCCGGAAAATATGCGAAACGTCTTGCGAAACGTTTCAACCCTCACCACCCTAGCCTGCGAGCGGCTGAAACGCGGTTCCCTCGGCGACCCGACTCATCCCGGCCTGCGGATCATGGCGCGCCCGTCGGGCGCCAAGGTGTGGATCTACCGTTTCCGTGACCCTGCAGGGAAGATGGCCCAACTGCTGATCGGGTCATTCCCCGCATTATCCCTCGCCGACGCGCGCAGCGAGTGGCGAAATCACCGCGCCACCCGGGACAAGCACGGCGATCCGCGCGACGAGTTGCGCTGCCGACGCGAGGCTGCGACGGCAGCGGCGATTCGCGGCAAGGGCTACACGCTGACTCGTGCCGCGGAGAGCTATCAGAAGGAGCATCTCTCCAAGCTCGCGCGGGGCGACGAGCAGTGGCGCATTCTGGAGCGCGAAATCCTGCCCGAAATCGGCAGTGTTCTGCTGGCCGACCTCAAGCCCTCTCAAGTCATGGCGGCGGTCGTGCCCATGCGCAAGAGGGCGCCGCGCGTGGCGGCCATGGGCATTTCCGCGCTGCGTGGCGTGATCAGGCACGCCCGCAGCATGAATCGGCTGGACTTGGATGTTGCGGACCCGACGGCGGGCATACCCACCATCCCGCAGGGCAAACGCAGCCGGGCGCTCAGCGACCCCGAGATCAGCCGGCTACTGCTCTGGCTGGACTCCGGCGCGGTTTCACGCACGATTGTCGATATTCTGCGGCTCACGCTTTACACCGGCGCCCGCAGCGGCGAAGTCTGCGCCATGCGCTCGCGCGACGTGGATCTCGATGCGAAAACGTGGACGCACACCCAAGGGAAAACCGGCGACGTGAGCGTGACGCCTTTGGCCGCGCCTGCGGTCGAGATCTTGCGCAACCGCCTTGGCGAGGAGTACGTCTTTCCGGTGCGCGGTCGTCCGGTCAAGCAGAAGGCGTTGAGCGTGGCCTTGTTCGCTTCCAGAAAGGCCGGCGACGCCTGCCCGATAGACCACTGGACCTCGCACGATCTGCGCCGGACCACCCGCACCGGCCTGGCGCGCCTGGGCTGCCCGTTCGAGATCGGCGAATCCATCCTGGGCCACCGGCTGCCGGGTGTGGCCGGCGTCTACAACGTCTATGCCTACGCCGACGAGATGCGCAAGTGGCTGGACCGGTGGGCGGAGCATGTGGCAGGAATCGTCGCGCCACGAGCCAAATCCGGGCGTGCTCGACCCCGCCAGCGCGAATGAGGGCGCGCCCTGGCTGTATAGTTATCGATGCGGCTCGGCGGTACTGCGGTTGGCTGCGATTGGCGATGCTTGCAAGCTATATACGAACGGGTATAATTCATGACTGAGATGCGTAGACCGCTGTTTTGGGAGGGTTCCTCGAAGAAGGATTTCAAGGAGTTCCCCATCCCGGTCCAGAAGGACATGGGTGTTGCGCTCTTCGTGGTCCAGTTGGGTCGAACGCCCGATTCGTCGAAGCCGTGGAAGGGTCTTGGTCCCGGCGTCTACGAGTTGGTGGAAGATCACCGGGGCGACACCTTTCGCGCGGTCTACAAGGTGCGCGTCGGAGATGCGATCCATGTGCCGCATGCGTTTCAGAAGAAATCGAAGTCCGGCATCAGCACACCGCAGCCGGATGTGCACTTGATCGGGAAGCGGTTGAAGGCTGTGCTTGCCCGTCATGGGCTGAGCAGGAGATGATGATGCGACGTAAAGACACACACAAGAGCACTGACAATGTGTTGACCGACCTTGGGTTCGACGACGCGGAAGAACTGTCCGCGAAGGCCATCCTCGCCGTCAAACTCAACGAACTCATCCAGAGCCGGGGGCTCAGTCAGACCGAGGCCGCCGCGATCACCGGCATGACACAGCCCAAGGTATCGCAGGTTGGTCGCTACAAACTCCAGAATATTTCGCTTGAACGCCTGATGCAGGCGCTGGTGTCGTTCGACCAGCAGGTCGAGATAACGGTAAAACCGGCTCGCCGCGCGCATGTGGCGGGCATTACGGTTGCTGCATGACGCGGACCCGAACCGCTAGCGACCCACCTTTGCTTTCTCGCGTTCGACAACCGCCGCCTGACCGCCGCCTGCGCGGTCAGATTGAGTTACCGCTTCGGCGGCTACGCAGTTCTCAGTTTGACTGCTGTCGCGCCGCTCGACTGAGTTGCTTCAATTTGTAAGTTATGTCTCGTATGTGCTCCTCGTTGTTGCTGCTTCATTTCGCTGCCGTGCTTGGTGTGTCGTGCTTTTCCGGTTAGTGTTTCTGTCCGTCTCGCCTTGCTCAGCAGAGCGAGATCTACGAGGGACGCGGGACACCACTCCCGCTTTGTGCAGTGTTTGTTGCTGCTTGCCGCGGCTGCACCCGCTCTTGGCGTCGATGGCGCTTCCTGTGGGAAGTCGATCCGTCGAGTTGAGCCATCACCCAAGGCTCGGGGGTGCGCGGGTTGCGCGCGGGATCAAACGATGCCCGTGGGGAACGGGCAGAGGGACGAACCGCATTGCGCGGTTGCACGGTGTGATGCGCGGGGGAGCTCATCACTGGGCTGCGCCACGGGGAAAATCGGCTGGAGAAGCCCGCCGATATTGGCTCCGCACGCAGCGTCACTACCGGCTCGCGCCGGGGTAGTGACGCCGCGATTGGCGCAGATAGTTGACGCACACGGGCAGCAGGCTGTTTGGCGCAGGTGTCGCGACGGACGAAGCCGCTGCGATCCATTGGCGCAGACCTGCTAGGAGCTTACGATCACGATAAAGACTGCCGCAGCTTTCAACGGACTGAAGCAGCATTCACAGTGCCTGGACGAAACAGCCCAGGCGAGAGGTATAAGCTTACGATTATCACCAGCCTTGCGGCCACCGGATCTCAGGGGATCTGTCCGGTTTTCGGGCGCTCTTGCGAGCAATGGCGATGCGCTAACGGGCATCAACCGGGCTGACTCAGCCAGCGTAAAAATTCTATCCGGCGAACTGCGCGGGCGACTCACACCAATCGTAACTGATCGCTCCTTTCATTACGT
>JAYWDM010000318.1:0-13271 GCA_043779885.1 Betaproteobacteria bacterium
ATCTCGCCGCGATCATTCCGTGGGAAGGGCAGAACGACCGCTATCGCGACTCCGGTTATCACGGCGGCATCCTGTGCCAGTTTCAGCAGCGCTGGGCCAGGCACCAGGTGGCGAACGTGCAGTACGGCCGCGGCGAGAAGGCGATGAAGAATCCCCTCACCGGCGAATCCGTCGCGGGCCCGGTCACGCTCTCCGACGAGGAACTCGCGAAGAACCGCGTGGACGCGTTCGAAGAGCTGAAGAAGCACCCGTTTGACGACGCATGGCACCGCTCGCGCACGGCAGATCTCTCGCTGGTAAAGACACCGCTGCTCACCTGCGCCAACTGGGGCGGCCAGGGCATTCATCCGCGCGGCAATTTCAACGGCTACACCGAAACGCCCGCCGACACGCCGAAGTGGCTGGAGGTGCACGGCGATTCGCACTGGTCGATGTTCTCGAGCGGCTATGGCGTCGAATTGCAGAAACGCTTTTTCGATTATTACCTCAAGGACGAGAAAAACGGCTGGGACAATCAGCCGCGCGTGCAGCTCAACGTGCGCCACCCCGGCGAGAAATTCGTATTGCGCCATGAAAACGAATGGCCGCTCGCGCGCACGCAGTGGACAAAATTTTATCTGGATCCCACCGGCATGGCTCTCGCATCAGCGCCGCCGGCGAAGCCACTGAAAGTCGAGTACGCGGCGCTCGGCAACGGCGTGACGTTCTCAACGCCGCCGCTCGATACAGACACCGAGATCACGGGGCCGATGGCGGCGACGCTTTACGTCTCATCGACCACCGCCGACGCCGATCTCTTCGTCATCGTCCGCGTCTTCGATCCGGCGGGCAAGGAACTCACGTTCATGGGCTCCACCGATCCGAACACGCCGATCGCCAATGGCTGGCTGCGCGCCTCACACCGCCGCCTCGACCCCGGGAAAAGCACGCCATGGCGTCCGTACCACCCGCACGACCGCGCCGAGCCGCTCACGCCCGGCGAAGTTTACGCATGCGAAGTCGAGATCGTCACGAGCTGCATCGTGGTACCCGCCGGCTGGCGTGTCGCGCTGACTATCCGCGGCAAAGACTACGAGTACGACGGCGAACTCGCCGCATTCGCGAAGAAGTTTCATTACGGCACGCGCGGCACCGGCGGCATGACCCACAACGACCCCGACAACCGCCCCGCTGGTCTCTTCGGCGGACGCGTCACCCTGCATTCAGGAGGCGGTCGCGATTCGTATTTGCTGCTGCCGATCATCCCGCCCGCAAGTGCCGCTTATTGAACATTGCATAAATGGGTGACAACCCATTTTCGCCTAAAAACTCCCTTCTCCCTCTGGGAGAAGGGCCGGGGGATGAGGGGCTGAGCGTCAGGCATTTATGCAAAGCTCAGCAGGAGCGGTCAACGATAACCCCGGAGGAACCATGCCATTCTTCAAGCTGGATGAAATGCCAACCTCGGTTATATCGCCGGGCCACTCCACGGCTCACGGCCCGACCATCACCGGCGCGGAACTTGAAATCGGCTACTACACCGAGCCCAAGGGAAGCGGCGCCAAGCCACATCACCATCCGAGCGAGCAGATCATCCTGGTTCTCGCCGGGCGGCTGCGCATGCGCATCGCAAGCGAAGTCCGTGACATCGGCCCCGGCGAGGTGGCGCTGATCCTGGGCAACCAGGAGCACGAACAGCAGGCGCTGGAAGACGGCACCCGCTTCGTGAGTTTCAAGACGGCTGTCGGCACGCAACCGACCGGCGAGTAGCGGTCCGCGTCTGTCGCAAAACCTCAGCCGCGCCGACGACTGCGCGAGGTGGGCCGGGGGTGCGGGGTGCGTTTCATGAATTACTGCTTACGGCCATGAGTTGACGCTCGCTGTTACGTTTCGTTTTAGCGATTGATCGTCACTCCGCACCTGTCGGCCACCAATAGTCGCATGTCTGCCGTCCTTGGCGAATGCGCGCATAATCCGCGGCCTAAACAGGGAGGCTAATGAGCAATCGCCGCAATCTGGTCATCGCGCTTGGCGCAGCCGCGCTCGCTGTGCCGTTCGGCTTATTCGCTCAACAGAAAGGCAAGGTCTGGCGCGTTGGTTTTCTGGCATTGCGCAAAGTTGTCGCTGTCGATGCCGACGTCTATTTCCGACCGTTCCGGCCGGCCATGCGTGAACTCGGTTACGTCGAGGGCAAAAACTTGATCGTCGAATGGCGCTTTGGCGGCGGCTCGGATTTGCGCCCAAGCTCTCCCGTGTCGCTGTTTTGATGCAATCTGCCTCCGCGAGTCATGCGACGCTGCTAAATGAAGTCGAGGCCGCAGGTCTGAAGCGCAACCTGAAAGTCCTGCCTGCGGAAGCGCGGACTGCTCAGGAAATTGACCAGGCATTCTTAGCTATGGCCAAAGACAAAACCCAGGCGTTCATCGTGGCGCAGCACCCGGTATTCAATCAGCACGCGCGCCGGATCGCGGAACTTGCGACGAAACATCGGCTGCCGTCGATAGCCGGGCCTCGAGAATATGCAGAAGCCGGTGGACTGATGAGCTACGGAGCGCCACTCTACTTGCGTTATAGTGTCACTGGCAGTATCATATTCAGATGGTTCGAGCCACCAAGACGCTTGCGCAGATGAAGGCCAATCCGTTGGATTGGCGGATCGAAAGCCTACAGTCCGTCGCCGAAGCGTACGGGCTGGTATATCGGCAACCTGGCGGAAGCCATGTCATTTTCCGACATGCGAATGGCGCCATGTTGAGCGTGCCTTCGCGCCGGCCGATTAAGCCCATTTACGTGAAGAAGTTCGTGCGTTTGATTGAAGAAGGTATTGCCGAATGAAAAAATTACCTGTCGAGTACCCATTTGAAATCCGCCCCCTCTCCAAGGACGACGGCGGCGGTTATAGCATTGTGTTTCCTGATCTTCCGGGCTGCCGTTCAGACGGAGGCACTCCCGAAGAAGCCATCGAAAACGGACGCGATGCGCTGAAATCATGGCTCGCGGTCGCGAAGGAATTTGATGATCAAGTGCCCAAACCCTTTCACACAGTAAGCGGGCGTTTTGTTCAACGTGTGCCGCGCTCACTGCACGCACAACTTGTCGCCCAAGCCAAAGTCGAGGGGGTATCACTTAACACGCTTGTTGTTTCTTTCGTGTCTCAAGGCCTCGGAAACCGTCAATTGAGAGGTCGTCGCCCAGCAGCCGGCTCAACAGCGACCACCCGCAAGCGGGCGGCGCGTTAGCCGCACCAGCCCGCAAAAGTACGCACTTTTGCGCTTCGAAGAACTTACGTTCGTTCAGCGAACGACCGGGACAGTGTCCTTTTCGCCGGATAGCGCGCCCACTGTGACCGCGCGTGGTGACATCCGCTTGATTGCGTTAGTGGCTCAAGCGACGAGCGCGGCAATCTCCGCGCGCGGTTGTAATTCTTCCCCGCAAGTGCGATAGTTGCCGGTGATTGGCGGCAAAATGACAAACAAATACCGCATGGAGGAGAACCGAATGAAACACGGCATCCCGGCACTGTTGCTCGTGCTCGCCGCGTCGGCGCCGTCGGCGTACGCGCAGCAAGCGGGTGGCGACCTCAACGCAACGCAACTGCTCGGCCGCCAGGTCTTCGCGCAGTCGTGCGGAATCTGCCATCTTGCGCCGTCGCGCAATGCCAAAACCTACGGGCCGCTGCTGAACAAGGCGTCGGGCGCCGGCAACGACGAAGTCATGCGCGCGTTCATCGTCAACGGCAGCGATCGCATGCCCGCGTTCAAGTATTACCTCAAACCCGTGGAGATCGATGCGATCATCGCTTATGTGAGAACCGTTCCCGCACCGGCCGTGCGTGCCGCCAACGATCCGCAAAAATAGGAGCATCCCGATGAGCAAAGCACCCGCGTTACTCTTCGCATTGGCAACGACACTGCTCATGGCGACGGCGGCCCACGCCGCCGACCAGATACTGAGCGGCGCGATCACGTCGCAATCCGGGCAGAAACTGGAAGGCGTCACGGTATCCGCAAAGCTTGAGGGCTCCACGATTACGACGAGCGTGTATACCGACACCGCGGGCGTTTATGTATTCCCGCCGCTGCCCGCGGGCAAGTACCGCGTGTGGGCGCAGGCGCTCGGCTTCGAAATGAACAAGGGTGCCGTCGACCTTGCCGCCGGGCGGCGCCACAATTTCGCGCTGCAGGAAATAACGGACGCCGAGCGGCGCTTCCGTCAGTTGCCGGGCGAACTGATGGTCGCGGCATTGCCGGAGGCCGCCCCCGACGACGCGTACATGAAAAAGATTTTCATGAACAACTGCACCGGCTGCCACTCGACGAGCTACGTGCTGCAGTTCCGCTTCGACGAAGCCGGCTGGAGCAAGATCATCGACCTGATGAAAATGGTGCCCGTCACCGGCGTTTATCCGGGGCCGACCGCCAAACCCAACCAGATCATGGCGCGCCACGAGAAGCAACTCGCCGCCTACCTCGCGCACGCTCGCGGGCCGGGTGTATCCTCCATGAAAGTGGCCGCGCGTGCACGGCCCGCCGGCGAAGCAGCGCGCGCCGTGTGGACGCTTTATGACCTCCCCCTCAATCCCGACGCGGGCATCGGCACTCCATACAACGCGAATGACGGCACCGACTGGTCGCTCGGCACCACGTCGAAACTCGGTCAATTGCCGCACGACGGCGCCCTCGCTCTCGACGGCACGATCTACTTCACCGTCAACAACCCCAACCGCAGCGTGACGATAGGCAAGGTCGATCCGAAAACAGGCGCGGTGAAGTTCCTGAAGGCCGATGCCGCGAACGGACTGGCGGCTACCGCGCACGGGCTCGCGCGCGACGGCGCGGGTAATTTCTGGTTCGACATCAACCCGGGCCGCCGCGCGCTCGGCAAGCTCGACGTCGCCACCGAGAAGATCTCGATCTACCAGACCCCGGAAAACATGTCGGCGGTGGGCGGCGCGGTAACGATAGACGTGGACGGCAAGGGCATGGTCTGGGCGTCGACGCCCAGCGGCGCCGTGCGCTTCGATCCCGCGACGGAAAAGTTCACCGAATTCAAATCGCGCCTGCCCGCCAGCAATCCAAAAGGTTCGGGCCAGACCTATGGCGCTGCCGGGGACCGCGACGGCAACGGCTGGTGGGCGCAGATGGCGATGGATACCGTCTACAAAGGCGAGGCCGCCACCGGCAAGGCGATCGAAATCAAGCTGCCCGACGTCAGGATGGATCGCTTGTCGGCGGAAGATCGCGCGTTCTACGAAACGGTCAGCGACCTGGGATTCAACGCTCCCCTGCCATGGTCGCAAGGCCCGCGTCGCATGGGCACGGACAAGAACGCCGACCTGCTGTGGGTGGGTAATTCGTATGGAGCGTCGTTCGCGAAGATCAACACCAGGACGCTCGAAACGACGATCGTTCCTTTTCCGGATCCCACGATGCAGGCGTATCACATCGCGGTCGACAGCAAGCACAACGTGTGGGGCAACCTGTGGACGTCGGATCGCATCGTCAAACTCGATCCGAGTACCAACACGTGGACGTTGTTCGACCTGCCGGTGCGCGGCACGGAAATCCGCCACATCGCGCTGCACGAAGAGGGCGGCAAGCTCTACGTGGTGATGCCGGTCTATCGCACGAGCCAGATGGGCGTCATGACCGTGCGCAGCGAAGCCGAACTCGCCGCGCTCAAAGCGAAAGCGCAGTAAGCTGCAGCAATCGACGCGCGCCGCCGGGGTGGCACGCGTCGGTGCGGATGTCGCGACTGATTCGACGCCATTCGCGCCTCGCCGGCGATGCCGGCGCGCCGTGCCCGATTAGGCCTTCCGGCGGTGCTTACACGGGCTTGCGCGAGTTACAAATACTTACATATCTTTCACCGGCCTGACGCGCGGCCGGAGTTCCCGTATCCCGGACGAACATGTAAAAGTTCGTAAAACCCGTGTCGCCGCTGCATAGACGGGTGTTTAATGAACTCTATTCCATTCAGGTAGTCTCTGCATGTGACGTAACAGGTGCATGATGAACTCTATTTCACTCAAGGAGGGGATTATGAAACATCAATCAATAACCGCGCTGGCAGTGGCCCTGATAAGCAGCAGCGCATACGCAGCCAGTGATTTTGTCGATACGGCACAGGTCATTTCGTCGACCCCGATTATCGAACGCGTGTCGGACGCGCGGCAGGAATGCACCCCCGCGCCCGCGCCGCAGAGAAGCGGCGGCATCGTTGCCCCGATCATAGGCGGTGTCGTCGGCGGTCTGCTCGGCCACCAGGTCGGTCAGGGCAGCGGCCAGACGGCTGCCACCATCGTTGGCGCCACGGGCGGCGCGGTCGCCGGCTCGGTGATTGGCGACCGCGCCGGCACGCAAAGCCCGTCACAGAACTGCCGGACGATAGAATCCTCGCGCGACGTCGTCAACGGTTACGACGTCGTCTACCGCTATAACGGCCGTGACGTGAACGTCAAGCTGCCGTACAACCCGGGCAACACGATTACAGTTGGCGTCAGCATCATCCTCGACGAGCGCGCGGCCGGCGCGGGCCGTGACAACTACCGCTATGCGACGCCGACCGGTTCGGCGAATACCGGTGACAACTACGACAACCGCCCGTATCGCCGTCGTGGCAGCCCGCAGTAATCGGCGGCGGCTGCGCGGTCGTTCCCTGTTTTGACTATCATCGGCATTTCTTTTTAAGGGTCATCCATGCGTGAAAAGATGCGGCTGCTGGGAATTCTGGCGCTTGGCATATTCCTGGGCGTAGTTATTTCGTTCAATCTCCCCGCGGTCGCGCAACCCGGCGCCGCGGAACCGCTGCCGGTCGCAGAGTTGCGCGCGTTCAGCGAGGTGTTCGGACGCATCAAGAGCGACTACGTCGAATCCGTCGACGACAGGAAACTCATCACCCAGGCCATTTCGGGCATGCTCGCCGGGCTCGACCCGCATTCGGGCTATCTCGACAAGGAAGAGTTTCGCGAAATGCAGGTCGGCACGCGCGGTGAGTTCGGCGGCCTCGGCATCGAAGTCAGCATGGAAAACGGCCTCGTCAAGGTGGTGTCGCCCATCGACGATACGCCGGCGTCGCGCGCCGGCATCAAGTCGGGCGATTTGATCGTCAAGCTCGGCGACGTCTTCGTCAAAGGCATGAGTTTGAACGATGCGGTCAGGCAGATGCGCGGCAAACCCGAGACGCCGATAACGCTCACGATCGCGCGCAAGGGCGAAGACAAGCCGCTGGTTTTTACGCTCACGCGTGCGGTGATCAAAATTCAAAGCGTGAAAGCGAAACTGCTGGAGCCGGGGTACGCGTATTTCCGCGTCACGCAGTTCCAGGGCCCCACCGGAGAAACGCTCGCCAACGCGATCCAGACCGTGTTCAAACAGAACCAGGGCCCGATGAAGGGCCTCGTGCTCGATTTGCGCAACGACCCGGGCGGATTGCTCAACGGCGCGGTGGCGGTTTCGGCGGCATTTCTGCCGAAGGATGCGCTGGTGGTCTACACCGACGGACGCACGGAAGATTCAAAAATGCACCTGACCGCGAGCCCGCAGAATTACCTGTCCAAGGGCGCGCCTGACTACCTGTCGGCACTGCCGCCGGAGATCAAGGACGTGCCCATGGTGGTGCTCGTCAACGGCGGCTCGGCTTCCGCCTCGGAAATCGTTGCCGGCGCATTGCAGGACCACCAGCGCGCGGTGATCATGGGCACGCAGACATTTGGCAAGGCCTCGGTGCAGACCATCCTGCCGCTCGGCGACGGCACCGCGATCAAGCTGACCACCGCGCGCTACTACACGCCCAACGGCCGTTCGATACAGGCCAAAGGCATAGTGCCGGATATCGCGCTCGACGACGGTACGCGCAGCGATGCCAGTCTGAAAGTGCGCGAAGCAGACCTGAGCAAGCACCTGACCAACGATCGCGCGCAGGACCTGGCGCCTGGCGCCGCCGTCGCGACCGTCAACACGTTTAATTTCACCCCGGCGGCGCGTCCGCAGGGCGTGGACGAAAAAGACCTCAGACCCGAGGCCGGCGAAGTCGTCGCCAAGAGCGATTACGAGCTGGCGCAGGCCATCGCGTTCCTCAAAAGCCGCGGCACCGTGCACGCCAGAGTGAACTAAGGAAGCTCTGATCAAGTTCGTCACACCGGCGCACGCCGGTGCCCAGGTGGTTGAATGCGCTGGATTCCGGCCCCGGCTTAATACCTGCCGGGGCAGGCCGTCACACGCCGGAAAGACGAATTCAGGCTTGTTCAGAGTTTCCCTAATCTTACTGCGTCATAAAATAGATCCCCTCCCCCTTGACGGGGGAGGGCTAGGGTGGGGGTGAGTGTTACCATGACAAGCAATGTTTCCACCCCCATCCCCGCCTTCCCCCGTCAAGGGGGAAGGAGTTCCCTTGGTATTTTGTGACGCAGTAGGACTAATCGATTGGGAGCCGGGGAAATGCGGACAAAACTGATTGCCGCCGTCAGCGCATGGGTGGTGGCCTGCGCGGTGTACGCGAGCGGTGCCTGGGGGCAGACGTATCCCGCGCGGCCTATTCGGTGGGTGGCGCCATTTCCGCCGGGCGGCACCACCGACATCGTCGCGCGGATAGTCGCGGAGAAGCTTGGCGAGGCGCTGGGGCAGCAGGTATCGATCGACAACCGGCCCGGCGCGGGCGGCAACATCGCCGCCGAGTTCGTGGCCAAGTCGGCCGCGGACGGATACACGGTGCTCACGGGATTTCCGGGACTCGCCATCAACCCGAGTCTCTACGCCAGAATGAGCTATGACCCGTTGAAGGACCTTGCCCCGGTGATCCTGATTTCGTCGGCGCCGCTGCTCATGGTCGTGCATCCGGCGCTGCCGGCCAGGACCGTCAAGGAAGTCATCGCGCTGGCGCGGCGCCGTCCCGGCGAATTGCTGTTTCCCTCCGCCGGCAACGGCACGTCGTCGCACCTCGGCGGTGAACTCTTCAAGCGCGCGGCCGCCATCGACATCCAGCACGTGCCTTACAAGGGCTCGATGCAGGGCATGGTCGACCTGATCAGCGGGCGCATGCAGCTCATGGTGAACCCGCTGCCCGAGATGATCCCGTTCGTCGAGTCAGGCAAGCTGCGCGCGATCGCGGTCACGGGGTTGAAGCGTTCCGCGGTCATGCCCAACCTGCCGACCGTCGATGAGACGCTCCCGGGATTCGAAGTGACCACCTGGAATGGATTGATGGCGCCCGCCGCGACACCGAAGGAGATTATCGCCAGGCTCAATGCCGAGATCGTCAAGGTGCTGCGGGCGACGGCGACTTTGAAACGCATGAACGAGCTGGGCCTCGATACGATCGCGAGCACGCAGCAGCAGTTCGCGGATCATCTGCGCCGCGAAACAGACAAATGGGCGGAGGTGGTTAAAGCCGCCGGCGCCCGCATCGAGTAGGAGCCAGCACTTGCGCAAGAGCCTCACCGCCGCGCAGATTGAACAGTACCACCGCGACGGCCACGTGTCGCCCGTGCGCGCGTTTACGGCGCACGATGCGCTCGCGTACCGCGCACGGCTGGAACAATGCGAGCGGCAGTTCGGTCCGCTCGCGCTTGGCCCGTCCGGCGCCGGCTCCAAGACACATGTGCTCTACACGTGGGCGGACGAGATCGTGCGCAACGCCGCGCTGCTCGATGCGGTGGAGGACCTGATCGGGCCGGACATCCTGGTCTATCAGCTCACGATGTGGATCAAGCCGGCGCGCGACGACGCCATCGTCGACTGGCACCAGGACGCGTCGTACTTCGGTCTTGAGCCGCACGAACACGTTACGGCGTGGGTCGCGCTCACCGACGCCACCAGCGAGGCCGGCTGCCTGAAGGTGATACCCGGCAGCCAGCGGCAGGGGCAACTGCACCACGCGGTGCGGCAGGGCCGCGCGCGCAACATGCTGCCGCGCGGACAATCGGTGTCGGCGGATTTTGACGCCAGCACGGCGGTAGAGATGCCGCTCGCACCCGGCGAGTTTTCGCTTCACCACACGCTCGCAGTACACGGTTCGGAGCCCAATTGTTCGCACGACAGGCGCATCGGCCTTGGCATCAGCTACATACCCGCGCGCGTGCGCTTCACGGGCAAGACGCGGCTGTCGGCCAAGCTGGTGCGCGGTGTCGACCGCTATAACCATTTTGATCCGGAGCCGCGCCCGCGCGCGGACTTCGACGCAGCGTCCCGCGCCGCGCACGAGCGCATCACGCGCGCCTACTTCGCGTCGAAACAGGAACTCGCGGACCGCTACGCCGCATTGGACGCTGCAGCGGCAAAATAGGCGGCTTCCGGCGCGAGGTGCTGCGTTTCTCCCCGGTTGTTCCGGCGCGCCGAACGCGGCAATGGCAGCCCGAATGCCGCATTGCACTATCGTTGTTGATTGCGCTAAGGCCGCTTATTCAATAGCATCAGGGCCTCAAGGTGGACAATCAAGAGACGGAATACGCGTTCCGGCCTTACCAGATCCACTCACGTCAGCGGTTCAACACCAGGAGGGGTTTCATGGCTAAGACTTACAAGATATTGATCATGGGCGCATCATACGGTTCGCTGCTCGGAACCAAGCTCGCGGCCGCGGGGCATGCGGTGCATTTGATCTGCCTGCCCGCCGAAGCCGACCTGATCAACAGCGACGGCGCCATCGTGCGCATGCCGATCAAGGGCCGCGAGGGGCTCGTCGAAATCAATTCCAAAAAACTGCCGGGCAAAATGACCGCCGGCGGCACGCAGGGCGCCAATCCGGCGGACTACGATCTCGTCGCGCTCGCCATGCAGGAGCCGCAGTACCGTTTGCCGGGTGTGCGCGAGTTGCTCGACGCCGTGGCGAAAGCCAAAGTGCCGTGCATGTCGATCATGAACATGCCGCCGCTGACTTACCTGAAACGCATTCCGGGCGTTGACGCCGCGGCGTGCAGAATGTGCTACACGGACTCCTCGGTGTGGGACGGCTTCGACCCGAAGCTGATGACGCTGTGCAGTCCGGACCCGCAGGCATTCCGCCCGCCGGAAGACAAGGTCAACGTCCTGCAGGTCAGGCTGCCGACCAACTTTAAAGCGGCGCGGTTCGACACGGACGCGCATACCGCGATACTGCGGCAGTTGGAGGCGGACGTCGACGCGGTGCGCTTTGATACCGGTACGGGCAGCATCGAACTGCCCGTCAAGCTCAAGGTTCACGACTCGGTGTTCGTGCCGCTCGCGAAGTGGAGCATGCTGGTGGCCGGCAACTATCGCTGCGTGACGAAAGACGCCGCGCGGTCGATCAAGGAAGCCGTGCATTCCGACCTCGAGGCAACGCGCGCGGTCTACAGCTGGGTAGCCACGCTGTGCATGACACTGGGCGCGGCCGGGAAAGATCTGGTGCCGTTCGAGAAATACGCCAACGCCGCGCTCTCGCTCGGCAGCCCTTCGTCAGCGGCGCGCGCGCTGTTTGCCGGCGCGCAATACATTGAACGCGTCGACCGCCTGGTGCAGACCATCGCAGCGCAGCACGACATGCATTCCGATGTACTCGACGAAACGGTCGCGTTGGTCGACGCCCGGCTCGAACTCAATCGCAAGGCGGCGAAGTAGCGGGGTTGCGCTTCGTCATTGATGCCGCTGCCCGGCTATTTCCATGTGCCCCACTTGACCGCCGCGACGGTGCCCGCGCCGTACACGATCATCGCGAAACCGATCACGCCAAAGAGACCGGCAAGCGTGCCATTGAACCAGCGCAGGACAACGAGGCCGCCGGCGATTGCGATGACGAACCGCGCACTTCCCGCCAGCACGGGCCAGAACATTCTGCCCGCGCCCTGCGACGCGAAATAAAGCGCAATGCCGGCGCCGAGGAACGCGTAGCACCCGCCGGCAATTCGCAGGTACGTGTAGCCCGCGTCCAGCACCGCCGGATCGCTGCTGAAGAGTCCGGCCCACAGCGCCGGCCACCACGCGACGGTGATGCCAACGCTGCCGGTCATGCACGCGGCGAGGGCGGCGCCCGACCACGCGATGTGCCGCGCGCGTTTGATGTCGCCGGCGCCGACACAAGTGCCGACCATCACCACCAGCGCCGAACCGATTGCGAACACCACCGGGATCTGCAGCAGTTCCAGCCGCACACCCAACCCGTAACCGGCGAGCGCCGCAGTGCCGAAAGTGCCGACCAGCCCGGTGACGATGACCGCGGTCGCGATCGTTTGCACCGCGTTGAATGACGAAAGCAATCCCACTCCGAGTATGGCCGCAAACAGTCGTGCCGTCAGTTTGATGCCGCGCCAGTGCACGACGAGGCCCGTTTTGCCGGCGAGAATATAGCCGGCGAAACACAATGCCCCCACGCCAAAGGAACAAACGGTTGCAATGCCCGCGCCGGCGATGCCGAGCGGCGAAAACGGACCCCATCCCAATACCAGCGCGCCGCACAGCGGAATCTGCAGCAAGGCAGTGGTGCTCAGGATGATGGCCGGCACGGCCATGTTGCCGGTGCCGCGCACGATATTGGCGAGAATATTGCACAGCCACACCGTCAGGGCGCCGCCGAACACGATCGTCGAGTACGCAATCGCATGGCTGAGCGCCGCGCCGCTGCCGCCAAGCAAACGGTACAGGGCCGGCCCCGCCAGCAGCATGATTGCCGTAAACAACAGGCCGAATGCGATTGCGATTACCACCGCATGCAAGGCAAGCCTCTCGGCACGTGCCACGTCGCCGGCGCCCAGCGCGCGCGCAATTGCGGACGACACGCCGCCGCCCATCGCGCCGGCCGACATCATCTGCATCAGGATGAGTATCGGGAATACCAGCGCGACGCCGGCCAGACCGTCGGTGCCCAGCCTGCCGATAAACCAGGTGTCCGCGAAACTGACCAGCGCCTGCATGAGCGCGAGCAATACGTTCGGCGCGGCGAGGCGAACGAGCACGGGCAGTACGGGGCCGGTCAGCAGGCGCGTCCTGCGGTGCTCGGATTGGGTTACGGACATGGCGGACGTCTCGATCGACAAACCACATGGAACATACGCTAAATTCGCGCACCGCAGGATGGGTTGAGCGCAGCGATACCCATCAGCCATTGCGTCATCCACCATGATGGGTATCGGCCCCGACGGCCTCAACCCATCCTACGCACCGCGCGGCTTGACGCCGGCATGCAGTCAGCGGAAGCTTGCGCGGGTAATTCAACTTGAACCTATCTCAAAAATGGCGGGCGAATTCTTTTCCCTCATCCCAGTCCCTTCTCCCGGAGGGAGAAGGGGTCTCCTCGCCCTTCGGGAGAGGACGGAAGGTGAGGGAAGCTTGGGTGAACTTCGA
>JAYWDM010000319.1:0-4877 GCA_043779885.1 Betaproteobacteria bacterium
CTGATCCAGCCCATTGCGATGGAAGAGGGCCTGCGCTTCGCGATACGCGAAGGCGGCAAGACCGTCGGCGCCGGCGTCGTCGCCAAAGTGATCGAGTAACGGTAACTGCTGGGCGGGGCAGTGAAGGAAACTTCGCGCCTTCGCCCGTTTGAACTTAAATGAACAAGGATTAGGCCAGTAGCTCAATTGGCAGAGCGTCGGTCTCCAAAACCGAAGGTTGGGGGTTCGATTCCCTCCTGGCCTGCCACGACGGCTGTTGCGCGTTCACGATTAAAGAGTTCAGCGTGGGGCAAGGAGCAGGGGAATTCCACTCCCGGCTCTGAACCCGCTGCGCTGTACGGGACACATGGCAGACAAGATAAAAATTGCGGTGGCAGTCGCGTTGCTGATGGCGGGAATTGCGGCGTTTTATTACTGGGATCAGAGCCCGCTGATTGCGCGCGTTGGCGCGGTAATCGGCGGTGCGGTAGCCGCTGTTGCGGTGTTCTGGACCAGCACGCGGGGCAAGGAGTTTTTCGCATTCGCGCAGGAATCGGTGGAAGAGACCAAACGCGTCGTGTGGCCTACCCGCAAGGAGACGCTGCAGACGACCGGCGTCGTATTCGCGTTCGTGTTTGTGATGGCATTGTTCTTATGGTTGATCGACGCGGGGTTGCTATGGGCGGTGCGCCTATTGATGGGTCAGGGCGATTCATGAGCAAGAAATGGTATGTGGTCCACGCTTACTCGGGCTTCGAGAAAAGCGTACAGCGGGCGTTGATCGACCGCGTCGCGCGCGCCGGCATGCAGGAACAGTTCGGCCAGATACTCGTGCCCGTCGAAGAGGTCGTTGAAATGAAAAGCGGCCAGAAAAACATTTCCGAACGCAAGTTCTTCCCGGGCTATGTGCTCGTGGAGATGGAGATGACCGACGACACCTGGCACCTGGTGAAAAGCACGGCCAAAGTGACTGGTTTTGTCGGCGGCACTTCGACCAAACCGACGCCGATTTCGGAGAAGGAAGTGCAGAACATCCTGAACCAGATCAAGGAGGGCGTTGAGAAGCCGCGGCCGAAAGTATTGTTCGAGATCGGCGAGATGGTTCGTGTCAAGGAAGGCCCGTTCACCGACTTCAACGGCACCGTCGAAGAGGTTAATTACGACAAGAGCAAGATCCGCGTTGCGGTCACGATATTTGGACGCTCGACGCCGGTAGAGCTTGATTTCGGTCAGGTCGAAAAAGCGTAACCGCGGGATTCGGGATTCGGGATTCGGGAATCAGGATTCAGCAGGCAGTTGTTTTTAACGGGGAGGAAGCGGGCAGCAGGTTTTTTGGCAGACAGGCGACGGAAGGCGCGATTTTCCGAATCCTGAATCCCGAATCCTGGATCCACGCTTCCGCTACCACCCACCATAAGGAGCAGTCACCGTGGCAAAAAAGATCGTCGGCTTTATCAAGCTGCAAGTGCCCGCCGGCAAAGCCAATCCGAGTCCGCCTATCGGGCCGGCGTTGGGCCAGCGCGGTCTGAATATCATGGAATTCTGCAAGGCGTTCAACGCGCAGACGCAGAAAATGGAACCCGGCCTGCCGCTGCCGGTGGTGATCACCGCGTTTCAGGACAAAAGCTTCACTTTTATCATCAAGACGCCGCCGGCGTCCGTGCTCATCAAGAAGGCGTTGAAGCTCGACAAGGGCAGCAAGACTCCGCATACCGACAAGGTAGGCAAGCTGACCCGTGCCCAGGCGGAGGAAATTGCGAGGACCAAGATGCCTGATCTCACCGCCGGGGACCTCGACGCCGCGGTCAGGACCATTGCCGGCAGCGCGCGCAGCATGGGCGTTGAAGTGGAGGGTGCGTAACATGACAACTATCACCAAACGTTATAAGGCGATTGCCGCCAAGGTTGATCGCGCAAAACTGTACCCGCTTGCCGACGCCATGAAAATCGTCAAGGAAAACGCCACGGCGAAGTTCAATGAGTCGATCGATGTCGCGATCAATCTCGGCATCGATGCCAAGAAGTCCGATCAGACGGTGCGCGGTTCCGTGGTCATGCCGGCCGGCACCGGCAAAACAGTTCGCGTTGCGGTGTTTGCGCAGGGCGACAAGGCGCAGGCCGCCAGGGATGCCGGCGCCGATATCGTCGGTCTGGACGACCTCGCGGCCGAGATAAAAGGCGGCAAGCTCGATTTTGACGTTGTCATCGCAACGCCGGACACCATGCGCGTGGTTGGCCAGCTTGGCCAGATTCTGGGCCCGCGCGGGCTGATGCCGAACCCGAAAGTCGGCACCGTAACGCAGGACGTTGCCGTCGCGGTGAAAAACGCGAAGGCGGGCCAGGTGCAGTACCGCGCCGACAAGACCGGCATCGTGCAATGCACGATAGGACGCGCGTCGTTTACGGTCGACGCGCTGGTCGAAAACATGAAAGCGCTGCTCGAAGCAGTGAACAAATCACGGCCCACCGGCATCAAAGGCATATACCTCAAGAAGGTATCGGTGTCGAGCACGATGGGCGTCGGCGTGCGTGTCGATCAGGGCAGCATGCAGGTTTAATGAAATTGTCAGTGCAGGCTTTGGGCTGCCGGCGCGCGCGGTTTGGTGCGTTGCCGGCAGGTAGTCAAAGACCGTAGGGATTGAGGGTGAAGGGTGAATGCGTGAAGGGTGAAGGGTAAAACCGGAATCCGAATCATTGACCTGGAATCCGAAATTTAATTGGGAATTGGCGTAACGGAGTAAAACGGTTCAGTGCGAAGCGACCCTTCACTCTTCACCCTTCACTCCTTCACGCGAAGCACCCTACGCAGACGGTGTGTCCCGACGAATCAGGTTGGTTTTTGATGCCTGGAACTAAGGTCGCCGTGGGTCGGTTGCGGATGCTTGTGCGGGTTCGCAGCCATTAATCGAATGGAGGTAGGCCTTGGGTCTTAATCTGGAAGAGAAGCAGGCGGTGGTGGCCGAAATCAGCGCGCAGGTTGCGCAGGCGCAGGCCATCGTGGTCGCCGAGTATCGCGGCCTTGGGGTCGCAGCAATGACCGATTTGCGCAAGCAGGCGCGCGTGTCGGGCATTTATCTGCGTGTCCTCAAGAATACGCTGGCGCGCCGCGCCGTTGCCGAAACGCCGTTCGCCGGGCTGTCCGAGAAAATGATCGGACCGCTTGCGTACGGGATTTCGAGCGATCCGGTGAAGGTCGCGAAGGTGTTGCACGACTTTGCCAGGGGCAACGATAAGTTCGTCATTAAAGCCGGCGCGATGGCCGATTTTGTCATGTCCCCGAAGGACGTGGCGAATCTGGCTACCATGCCGAGCCGCGACGTACTGATCGCCATGCTCATGGGAACCATGCAGGCACCGGTCGCGAAGCTGGTGCGGACGCTCAACGAGGTGCCCACGAAGTTCGTGCGCGCACTTGCCGCCGTAAGAGACCAGAAAGAGAAGCAGGCCGCGTAGCGGCGTGCTTTCAGTGCAGACAAACTTTAGGAGAACATCATGGCATTAGCAAAAGCAGAAATTCTTGACGCAATTTCCAACATGACGGTTATCGAGCTGTCCGGCCTCATCAAGGACATGGAAGAAAAATTCGGCGTCTCGGCCGCCGCTGCCGCGGTCGCGGTTGCCGCGCCCGCGGCAGGCGGCGGCGCTGCCGCGGCGGACCAGGAGCAAACCGAGTTTACCGTGCACCTGAGCAACTGCGGAGCGAGCAAGGTCAACGTGATCAAGGTGGTGCGCGCGGTAACCGGTCTGGGCCTGAAAGAAGCGAAGGACCTCGTTGATGCCGCGCCGAAAGCGGTGAAGGAAGGCGTGTCGAAGGCCGACGCAGACGCGATTCTCAAGCAGCTGATCGACGCCGGCGCAACGGCGGAAATCAAGTAACTTGGCAGACGATTCATGGCTGGCGGGCGACCGCCGGCTTTTTCTATTTGGTTTTTGTGGCTGACAGGCCGCGGCCGGGCGCACCGTCCGCGGTGCGTCGGGTTCTGGTCCGGCTATTCACTCTTGAGGAGCCTCAATGAGCTACTCGTTCACTGAAAAAAAGCGTATTCGTAAAAGCTTCGCCAAGCGCGCGAGCGTGTTGCCGGTGCCGTACTTGCTGGCGACCCAGCTGGAGTCCTACGCGGCGTTTCTGCAGGAGCATGTGGCACCGGATGCGCGCAAGAGCGAAGGCCTGCAGGCGGCTTTCCAGAGCATCTTCCCGATCGAGAGCCATTCGAAGAACGCGCGTCTCGAGTTCGTGAGTTTCGTGCTGGGCGAGCCGCCGTTTGACGTCAAGGAATGCCAGCAGCGCGGCCTTACTTTCGCCGCACCGCTGCGGGCGAAGGTGCGCTTGACGATCATGGACAAGGAGGCTTCCAAGCCGACCGTGAAAGAAGTCAAGGAGCAGGAGGTGTACATGGGAGAAATACCGCTCATGACCACCACCGGCTCGTTCGTGATCAATGGCACCGAGCGCGTCATCGTGTCGCAGCTCCACCGCTCGCCGGGTGTGTTCTTCGAGCACGATCGCGGCAAGACACACTCCTCGGGCAAGCTTCTCTTTTCGGCGCGCATTATTCCGTACCGCGGATCATGGCTCGACTTTGAATACGATCCGAAGGATTACCTCTATTTCCGCGTCGACCGCCGCCGCAAGATGCCGGTGACGATATTGCTCAAGGCGCTCGGCTACATGCCCGAGCAGATTCTGGCCGAATTCTTCGCCTTCGATGCATTCGAGCTGCATAAAGATGACATCGAGTTCGAACTCGTGCCGGAGCGCCTGCGCGGCGAGATTGCGCGCTTCGATTTCTCGACCAAGTCGGGCAAGGTTATCGTTGCCAAGGACAAGCGCATCACGGTCAAGCACGTGCGCGAAATGCAGGACGCGAATTTGAGCAAGATCAGCGTGCCGCAGGAAT
>JAYWDM010000320.1:0-4857 GCA_043779885.1 Betaproteobacteria bacterium
CGCGTGGTATCGGCGCCACGCGGCCCGGCGGATATTCACTCAACAGCGTATACGTCTGCCCGTTCTGCATATTAACGGTGACACGATGCGGCCAGGCGCGCGGAAAATCCGCTTCGAGCGCCGTCTCGTGCACGACCCGCACCTTCTGCATCAGCGCGAGCGCCTGCGCATTGCCGGATTGGTAATTGACGATCTCGGCAAGCTCGACTTTGTCTTTCACGAGTGCCAGCGACACCGCATATTGATGGCTGACCACGGCATCAAACGACGCGTTCAGCTGCGGACGGTCCGACACTTCGATCGATTGCCTGAACGTGGCAACCGTGACGTCCTTGATGCCCGCCGGATCGATTGCGTACTTGCGTTTCAGCTCCAGCGCGGCCTCGATCGGGCCGTGCGCGAAGCGGCACGTCGGATAGGGCTTGATCGTTATTTTGGCGAATTCGTAATCCCTGCCGAGCCCGTCGACGAGACGGTCGAGATTGCGCTCGCGCGCCATCACGGCGCAAAAACCCAGCGGCCCTTCGAGGATGGCGGCCGGCCCGCGCACGCCCTCCGCGCGCAACTGCGCAACCATGACTCCCGATTGCGCCGATCTCGCGCCGTGAAACGCCGAATCGAGCATCGAGCCGTCTATCTGATGCTGACGCAAACCGCCGGCCGTCGCACCCGCGAGACCGAAGGCTTCTACCGTCCCGACTGGCCCCAATTTCAGCAGCCGCGATGCCGCTGCCGCAGAGCCAAACACCGCGCAGGTGCCGGTATTGTGAAATCCGGCGGCATAGTGGCTCGGGCTTACCGCAGCCGCGACACGCGCCGCGACTTCATAGCCGGCGATCACCGCTGACAGGAACGTCTCGCCGTCTATCTCGTGCTTGTCGGCGAGCGCCAGGGCCGCCGCGACCACCGGCGTGCCGGCATGCAGAGTGCCCGGCTCGTAGGTGTCGTCAAAC
Source organism: Betaproteobacteria bacterium (assembly GCA_043779885.1). Taxonomy (GTDB): domain Bacteria; phylum Pseudomonadota; class Gammaproteobacteria; order Burkholderiales; family SG8-41; genus PALSA-1004. The sequence continues at coordinate 954 of JAYWDM010000320.1, forward strand.
GTGTGTATGCGTCCATGCAGCGCGTTGACGAAAGCAGCGCTCGGCGCGGGCAACCGCTGGCGCGTGCCAATTACCGCCGCATCGTCGCCCGCGCCCCATAGCGAGACTGCCCGCCGCGCGCTCGCGCAGGCCTCCATGCCGATGCCCGAGTACATGACGCCGATCGCGTCGACCACGTGGTCGATGACTTTCTCGCGCAATGCGACGGGCAGGTCGCGCCAGTTGACGGTTGCGGAAAATGCAGCCAATGCCTTGCCGTGTTCCATGCGGATTTCTATCGAAGGTCCAGCGTCGGCACGAGCTTGCGCCAGCGCTCGATGTCGTTTCTCATGTACTGCGCAAACTCTTCGGGTGTGCTACCGATCACTTCGGCGCCTTCGGATACCAGGCGATCGCGCACGTCCTGGGTTTTGATCGCCTTGATCAGCTCGCGATTCAGTATCGCCACGATTTGCGCGGCAGTCCCTGCCGGCAGCAACGCACCGTACCACGACGCGGCATCGTAACCGGGCAACCCGGATTCGGCGACTGTCGGCAGTTCGGGCAGCAGGGGCAGCCGCTTCGCACTTGTTACCGCGAGCGCGCGCAAGCGGCCCGATTTGGCTAGCGCCATGACGGAAATCAGGTTGTTGAACATCAATTGCACATGTCCGCCGACGAGATCGATGACGGCGGGCGTGCCGCCTTTATACGGCACGTGCGCTATGTTGATCCTGGCCATGGTTTTGAACAACTCGCCGGCGAGATGCGTCGCCGACGCGGTGCCAGCCGATGCAAAAAGCAGTTCGCCCGGCCGCTTGCGCGCAAGCGCCACCAGCTCGCGCACCGATTTCGCGGGCACGCTCGGATGCACGACCAGCAGGTAGGGCGATATCGCGAGCAACGAAACCTCGGAAAAATCCTTCACCGGATCGTATTTGAGATTTTTCTGCACGCTCGCGTTGATCGCATGGCTGTTGGTCACCATCAGGAACGTATAGCCGTCGGGAGGCGCCCTGGCGGTCAATTCGGAGCCTATCATCGTGCCGGCGCCCGCGCGATTGTCCGGCACCACCGGCTGACCGAGCGACTCGGAAAGTTTCTGGCCCAGCGCGCGTCCTATCGTATCGACGCCGCCGCCGGGCGCGGCCGGAATGATCATGCGAATCGGCTTGGCGGGATACGATTGCGCCTTGGCAAGTCCGGAAACGCAGAATACGAGCAGTATCAACATCAACCTTGCCATCGGCACCGTGGTCACCCAATCCATTCCTAAAGCGGAATTTCTACATCCAGCATCGGTGCGTGCTGCTGCGCGCCGTACACATCCGTGTCGCCCAGATCTCCCGACGAGATGCGGCGCGGAATGGTTCCCTTGAAAGCAAATGCCGCCGGATACGGCGTGAACAAAACATCTTTCACATCGACGTTGTATAACGTCGCGAACAGCTGCTCGCACAGCACGCCGCTCTTCAGCACTTTGTCGTACATTTCGCGGTTGTCGAACATGACGTCAATGGTGACTTCAAACGGACCCGCATTCTTGCTTTTGCAGACCTTCGCGATCTCGGAGAGCTTGGCCATGATCAGTGCACCTCCGCGTACTCGATCGGAAACATCGAGTAAGGGCTGTCGGGTTTGACGACGTGAAATATCGAGAATCGGTACGTCGGCCCCACGGAGATGTCGGAAGGCGAGAACGGAAAAGCCATATTGCCGCTCTTGCACAAGCGTCCCGGGAAATCGACTTTCGGAATGACGACGCGGGCGATAGCGAGCACCGCCTTCGCGTCTTCCGCGTCGGGCGCCACCACCTCCACCACGATGCCAAGCTCGTGCGACGCTATGTGCTTGACGGGCTCGGCCGCGCCCATGACGCCGTCTTTGCCGTAGACATGAAAGACCACGTGATATTTTTCCGGCGACACGCCGAATCCAGACGCCCGCGATTGCACGTCATCTTTTACCGTCTGCAGGTACGAATCTATCTGGCCTATGAGGATAGGATCGCGAGTGCCACAAATCGTGATCGCGCGAAACCCGATGAACTCCGCGCCTTCGAGCTTGATGTCGTATTCGCGGGTTCGCCACCGCATGCCGCTCACGCGCACCGCGCGATCGGACACCGCTGTGAATTCGCAGTGGGTCGCGTCGAGCAGTCCGCCAGGTTCCTCATGGAGCGTCGGACTCGCATTTTCATGCAAGCCATGCGTCGCGACGGACAGCGGCGTGCAGCGGCGCGCGGGATTGACGGGTTCAACTTCGAGGTGATCCGGACGCACCGTCGCAATCAGGCAATCATGCCCTTTGGGCGTAGCGGACGCCGTCCCGCACTCGAGCATCTTGCCCGCATACCAGGAAGGCGCGGGCGGCAGGCCACGGCTCATTGCGCATGCGGCCCACGAAGCGGCGTCGCTCGCGCGCGCCGCCAGCACGACTTGCGCGCCTTCACCGAGCGCTTGCATGAATGGCTCGGCGCCCATCATACCGACTATGCGTGAGGATCGCTGCACGGTTGCGGCGGTCAGCGGCGGCACGTTTCTGAGAGCGGTGATTCTGCCCTCGTTGAGCCACGCACCGACTTTGCCCCGGTCCTGGTCCGAATGAATTAGCGCCATGCGGAATTTGAGCCCGTCTTCGCGCGCGACTTCCCGCGCCAGGTCCGCGACGGCTTGTAAATGCGGCTCGGCGCCGGCACCGCCACACGTTCCTATCACAACCGGAATTTTCGCGCGAACACCGGCGAGAAGCATGAGACGCAAATCGCGCTTCATGGCTTTGCGCGAGTTGAGGCATTCGCCGGAGCCGAGATAAAACGCGCCGGGGTCAGTGCTGCCACCGTCAACACCGATGAAGTGCGGCTTGCGTTCCACGCCGGCAGCCAGCGAAGACTCAGGAAACCCGTATCCCAATATGCTGCTGACGGATAAGAGCCGGCACTCGTTGGTCATTGCGGGCATATGCTATTTTTTCCTGAAATACACGAAACTCAAAAGTACCGCCAGGTATCCCGGCACCAAGGTCAATGATGCTCTCGAGATTGCCGAGCAGACAGAAGTTTATACCCTGCGCCGATGGCGCGCGCCATGGTGCGGACAATAGCTTACCGGCTGGAATCGAAGATAACATCCGCCATAACCACGCGATAAATTCCTGAATAGATGGAATCCCAATTCCTAAAGCAAGCAGCTACCCAACTCTAGGCCCATTTATCGGCCAGCGCGTCGTAACATTGCCCGTCCGGAGATCGAACAGTCGGCTCACAAGAAGTCCCTCACCAATAATCCCTGTAAGCGAACGATTCGACTGGTGCGATCAGATTGCTCTAACACCGTAAGTTGGACGCAGAGAAACCTCCACAATTAAACAATAAGCTATTCATCTGGGCCTTCGGCGACATTTGCCCTATCGGGGCTTAAGAAATGGCGCGCCGAGCGTGCGAAAGACCTGATCCTCGGTAGTCTACGCAAATCCGCCGACACGCTGGCCGAAGTGTGAAGCGGCAGCAGAAGAACGTCGGAGCCGCCGGGGCGAGGTGCGTAGCGCTCTGCGGACCCGGATATGTGGAATATGCGTCGGCCACCTACCGCCCCACCCTTCGACCACGAATGAGATAAAGAAACAGATTCAACGACAACAAACCATCGGGTAACATTCCTTCGTGAGGCAACACGACCGGACAGGATGATTGTCGCCGCCCAGCGCTCTACAGGAACTCGATCAGGCGACGGACAGGATCAGCGAGAATTCGCAATGAAACAGGGCCACCAATTATGGCGCCGAATCCGCTGCCGATACTGTCTGATCGAGTGCGGATTCAGCGGTGGCGACCTGTGCGATTGACAGGTACGCAAGTTCAATGAATCAGAGGGTTGGAAATGGACGTCTACCGAGTGTCTAACCAAAATAGATTTGAGAGATATCA
>JAYWDM010000321.1:0-4852 GCA_043779885.1 Betaproteobacteria bacterium
CAACCATCAGCGCCAAACCGACGAAGCGTAATCTCATAACCCACCATCCTCGCGCCAGGAGACAATAAACGTGCATGGGATTTGTCGCAGAACGGCGCCGCGACGGCCGCACCTGCACCAGGAATTCTAACCTATTCGCACCGCGTATACCGCGTGCTTCCGCCGCACGCCTTGACCGGATGCGCATGTCATCGCTAACATGGGCCGCTTCTGCCCGCGAGAGAAACACCGCCATGCTGCGCCTGCCGCCGGTCATCACGGAAAACCCGCCTGAAGTCGCTGCTGCATTCGCGGAAATTCACGCGCCACGCGGCTTCGTTTCGCATGGCAGTGTTTCGCCGTGAAACCGTGATGGGGGCAGCATAGGCATGGCAGACCCGAACCGCAAGCCGAAGCCGGCAAAGGAGGCAGGCGCGCGCGGCAAGCTCAGGATAGGCGACGACTGGAACGCGATCACCATCATCGCGTTGTCGCAGAGCAATCCGCTCAAGGCGATTGCAGAGCTGGTCGAGAACAGCATCGATGCGCAAGCGCGCACCGTCACCATTACCCGGGGTCGCGAGCACGGCCGCCATTTTCTGGCGATTCGCGACGACGGGGACGGCGTTCCGCGGGGGGACGATGGCCGGCCCGATTTCCGCTACGTTGCGACCCATATCTGCGATTCCATCAAGCGCCGCCTCAAGTCCGAGGGGTCGACCGGACTGCAGGGTGAATTCGGTATCGGCTTGCTGAGCTTCTGGACCGTGGGCGAAGTGCTGACGATGACCTCGACGGGGGCCGACCAGCGCGCCTATCAGATGGTCATGCGCAAGGGTGATCCGGGCTACGAGATAACCGCGAAACGCGCGCTCTTCGCGGACCGCGGTACGGAACTGAAGATTGCGCCGCTGCTCGAGGGCATACGCGGGCTGTCGGGGGAGAAGATCCAGTGGTATCTCGCCGCGGAACTGCGCGATCGTATCCGGCTGTCGGGCGTGCGTATCAGCGTGGTCGACAAATTCAGCCGTAAACAGTATGCCGTCGAACCGCGCCAGTACGAGGGCCGGCTGCTGCATCAACTGCCGGTTGTGCGTACCGCGTTCGGCGATTTGTACGCGGAAATCTATCTCAACCAACCGTCCGATGCGAACCGGGTGGCGTTGTTCAGGCACGGCACGCGCGTGATCGAAGACCTCGCGCTGCTCGACGATTTCGCGCGTCCGCCGTGGGCCACGCGTTATCTGCAGGGCCATATCGACGCGCCGTTCGTCAACCTCACGCCCGGCACGCGCACGGGTCTTGTGCAGGACGCCGCCTATGCGGCGCTGCGCGAAGGATTGCAACCGCTCGAGCACAGGCTGAGCGAAATCATCGAAGACCAGCGTCGCGCTGAAGACGAGCGGGCGAGCCGCGATCTGTTGCGCACGATCCAGCGCGCGTTCCGCGAGGCGTTGCTGGCGTTGCCCGCCGAGGAATACGACTGGTTCGACATTCAGGCGCGGACACTGCGGGCGATGCCGGGGCGCGTCGAGGTTCAGGGCGATGGCGCAGTACCGGCGACCGGCGACGACGTATTGACAGGGGCGGTTGAGCCGGAGACCGGCGAAGAGCAGCAGCGGCAGTTCTTCGAGTTCGCCGGCCCGTTGTTCAGCGTGGCCGTCTCTCCCGCGTCCAGCGTCGTGCGCGTCGGCGACAGCAAGGAGTTGCGCGCGCTGCCGCGCGACCGGTCGCGGCGCCGGGTGGAGCAGGACATTGAATTCCGCTGGCAAATCACGGAAGGCGCGGGTGAACTGGAAGGATCGCACCATCAGGCGGTAAAGTTTCGCGCGCCCGACGAGCCGGGGCTCACGCGGCTCAAGGTGTCGGTCACTCAGCGCGATGTCATCTGCGAGGCCGAAGCGCTGATCACGGTGACGCATGAACTGCTCACCCAGATCGGTGCAACCACGGTCCCGTCGCAGGGCTTGCCGGGCTACACTTTCGAGCGCGCGCCGGGCGCGAGCTGGCGATCGCGGTTCGATACGGCGCGCAACGTCATCGTGATCAACAACGGGCACCGCGACTTCGTCTACGCCTCGCGCAACAAATCGCTCAAACTCCGCTATCTGGTGCGCCTCTACGCCAAGGAACTCGTGCTGCGCAACTTCGTCGGTCTGCCCGCTGACCAGTTGCTGGAGCGGATGGTTGAGCTGTCGCTGCGCACGGAGGAGCAGCTATAGCGCGGCGTCGGGCGCGATCCTTGATCCACTGTCGGAAACTTTTACACCGGTGATGCACGTCGAGCGAGGCCTCGCAGGTCGCTGAGGCGCGCGGTTTCTTGGGTATAACCTTCTGAGTAATAAGGGAACCATCTGACCTTGTCGCCCGAGAGCCAACGCCCGGGCGTGTCGGAAAATTTTACACAGGCCCCATGATCCGAGCCGGGCGCCGGGGGTTGAAAAACGTCTTATCCCCTTTGCTACATCGACTTAGCCGCCACGCGCTGAATTTTGGTACGTTTTATGCGTGAAATTTGACCCCTTGGGCGTTGCCGAGATTGGGCTAAACAACCCAGGGATTAATCAAAGGAGGTCCATCATGCTGCGCAAGAAGACTTTCCGGTCGTTTCTGCTATGCGGACTGTTTGCACTGAGCCCGTTTACCGCGTCTGCCGTCGCACTTCTTCACATCACCGACGGGATATACACGACCCCGGCGGAGTGGGACGAAAACCGCGCTACCGTGGGCGTGCAGAGTTTCCCACTGGTCGGCAACACGGGTGGCGCCGAGCTGTATGTCGAGCAGGGCGTCGCGCAAAATGGAAATGCGACGCTTTGGCTGCTTTACGACATCTTCAGCAACCCCGCCGGTCAGATGGACCCCAAACTCGTACCCAATAGTTTCTTCGACGTATTTTTCCAGGTGAAGACCGATGACTACGATGTCCATATCCTGGGCGCGGGCGGCTTCACGGTCTTCAAAAAGCCGGGAGGCACCCCATCTGGCGTCAACCCTGATGGATCCCTCAACCTGGGCGCGCCATGGATGCAGGTAACCGGGAACGGACTGGACAACTTTCACGCAGCGATCGGATTCAGCTCCAGCCCGGACAATGCCGCCAACCACGTCATCGTCGAGTTCGACGTGTCGATCAACACGCCGACAAATCCACAAGGACTCTACGATCCTGCTCCCGCATTCTGGTCGGCCAGCGGAAAGAACGGCACCGATCCACCGTTTGGCTCGGCCATATTCACGCTCAACCCTGGCGGATCAACGGGAGTCGTCCCGGTACTGGGCCCGAACGGCGGACCGGTTCTGCAGCCGCAGGACGTTCCCGAGCCCGCCTCGCTGCTGCTGCTCGGATGCGGGCTGGTCGGCGTCGTCCTCGCGCGCCGGCGTCGCGCCCACTCGTAACGCTCCGCTGGCTCAATCCGGGCGGGCGGGGTCGCGATTCGACACCGTCACCCTTTCCGCTCGGTCAGCAGCGTAACGATGTCCTTTACGGCAGCCTGCGCTTTGACGCGCAGCGCCGCGTCATCGTTGTTGGCCACCGGGTGACCGATCACCACAAACGGGTACCCGGGCAGGCCGTTAAGCTGGCCGACCAGTTCCGCGCTGCGCACAAAGCGGTCGGTCATGATGGCGACGGCCGGAATGCCGAGCCGTTCAGCTTCAATGGCGTCGTGCAGACTGCACGACGAGCAGCTCCCTCAGTCGCCGATCGCGGAGACGACCGCGTCCGCCGCACTGAGCTCGGCGAGCATCTGGGGCGGCACCGGCCGCGAGGCGTCGGGCTTGCGCCGGCGGATAAACTCGCGCACACCGTGCTCCTTGCGCAGTATCTCCTCCACAAAATCGAACAGCCGCTCGGTGCCTATTTTGGCGTTGTCGAGAAGTCCGACTACCGCGCCACGCAACGCAGGCAGCGCCGGGGCCATGCGCATCGCCTCGCCCTGCGGCGCCTGTCGTGGATCCAGTATTCTGAGTGTCATGCGGATTTTCTCCTTGTGTGAACGCGTTCACGCGCCAACGGGCATCGTGACCGCCAGCGATTTTTTTCCATACCACGGCGGCACGACAGCGCCGAATCCGCCCGCCGGCCCGCCCGCCGCGATGACCAGCAGATCGTCCGGCGAACGCAGCGCGCGGTAGACCTGCGTCTCGTCTTTGCGTCCCGCCACCGCCGCTTTGCCGACGAGACGCCACTCGCCGCGCTTTACCGTCGCAGCCGCGAAGGTATATTCGCGGATGTCCTGCTTGTTCCATCCTGCCGCCGCGAAAATCTCGCGGTGCTGCTTCGCGATCACGAATGCGTAGTTTCCCTCCCAGATCGAATAAGTCAGCATATTGCTGCGGACGGCAGCCGCGTACGTGTCCAGAATTTCCTTAGGGTCGTGAGTCCATTCGTTCATGATCTGATGCGGTGACTCAACCTGCATCACCGTCACCGCCGAGGTCCCCGCCGGCACGCCGCGTTCGACCGACAGGGGCAGCCAGGCGCAGTCCTCCTCGTCTTCCGCGACGCAAAACGTGAATTTGCCCGGGTGTCCCAGCGTCGAGCGATCCAGTTGACCGGGAACGCCGCCAAGCACGTTAAGCAGAACGAGGCGCACGCTGCGCCCGATGGTGGCGTTGGCGCGGCTCGCATTGGCCAACGCATTATGCGTCGCATTCATGCCGAGGCTGAGCCGGACCGGTCCGTTCACCACGATAAACGGCGCGCTGCCGCCGGTACTCGCCGTGCTGCCGTGCAGGGCGTATTCCGGCTGGCACATCGCCTTGATGGTTGCGACGACGACCGGCATGTACTCCGGGAGGCAACCGGCCATGACCGCCGCGATCGCCACTTTCTCGGCGGTAATGCGGCGACGTCGCACCGGCTCCACGC
>JAYWDM010000322.1:0-4849 GCA_043779885.1 Betaproteobacteria bacterium
GAAACGATTGTCGCCCTATGTGCGGGACCGTACGGAGCGGGTATCGTTTTCGGCGTAAATGTCGTATCGCTCACTGTCGAAAAACAACTGAAAAGAAAGATTGCCTGCATGAATATCCACCTTGGTCTCACTCCTCTGGTGTCGCTGATCGCCGGAATTCTCATTCTTGTCATGCCCCGGCTGCTCAACTATATCGTCGCTTTTTACCTGATCGTCATTGGTCTGATTGGACTCTTCGGTGCCGGCAATTATCGCTTCTGATCGTCGGGCCGCCGGTCGCCTGGACAGGTACTGCGCCCGAATCCCGGCGGCATACCTCCCATGCTGGTGACGTTTCACAGCAAGGCGTGGAGCAGCATCACGATGTTTGGCGATGTCGCGGTAACGCTGCTGAAGATGACAGGGCATAGCGGCACGCTGCCTGGCGCGCTGCGCGCCGCCGACGTCCCTGCAGCACTTGCACGCCTGCAGCAAGCACTTGCCGCGGCCGCCCCTGATGAAGAACCCAAGCCAGGCGTTGCGCCGGGTCGCGAAGACGCGGACACCGAGCCCCCGGTGGGGCTGCGCCTGCGCGCCTTTCCGCTTATCCAGCTGCTGACTGCCGCGGCCCAACAGGAATGCGATGTCATGTGGGATGAAGGCGCGCCGGTAATATAAGTCCCCGGCCGCCCGGCAATGCTGCACACATGCAAACGGCGCGATCCTTCGATCGCGCCGTTCGACTGCTCAGACTGCCGCGGTGTGGTCAGTTACTGACCATCACTGCGACCCGGTGGTCAGCCCTGCGCTGCGAGTCGTCGTAAGCGCCGATCTGAATCTTGCTGGCGGGCACGCCGGCATCGGTCAACGCTTCACGAACGCTATGGACATAACGCTGGTTCGGAGCATTGATGGAGGCTCGCGCGGACGGATTCTGGCTCAGGTAGTTCGCGATTTCCCGCGGCTTGCCGCTGTCGGAGCGCAGAATGTCATCACTGTTGTTACTGAACGTGAAGTCCCGGCTCCAGCTGCCAACCGCATTACCCATGGCGCCCGTAGTACCTATCGGGCCCTGCGCTCCGGTCGGACCCACGCGACCTTGCGGACCGATATCGCCGCGATCGCCGGTTGGGCCGGCAATACCGGCCATTTCAGTCCTGCCTTGCGCGCCGGTATAGCCGGTTGCGCCTTGCACGCCTGCAACGCCGGTATTCCCCGTGGGACCGGCGGGACCGACCAGCGTCGGACCTTGGGGGCCCGTGCTTCCGGCCACACCTTGCACGCCCGCTGGACCGGCACTTCCGGTCGCGCCGACAGGGCCTGGAATGCTGGCGCCTTGAGCGCCGGTGTTGCCGATCGCGCCTTGCGCGCCGGCGGGACCGGCAGCACCCACTGCACCGGCAGGACCGACCACCGCTATGCCGCGGGCACCGGTCGCTCCGGCCGGGCCTTGCATACCGGCTGGGCCAGCGGGACCATCAGCGCCGCGCGGACCGACCAGGCTCTGCGGTACTTCGTACGCACTCTGCTGCTGCTGGACGGGCGGTGTGGAACTGCATCCCGCCACGGCGAACGTCGCAACGACCGCCAGCAACAGCGGACGCTTCATCATTTTTCCAATTGCATTGAATGTCTCATGGTGTTCCTCTATTGGTGACTAACAAAATTGCGCACTGGTTGAGTATCTTCGGATCGAAATCGCGCGTGCGTGAAACGATTAAGTGTTTACAACTTACGCGGAATATCCGGCCGATTCCGTACGGCAACGCTCATAGCGCAGCTTTTTTTGGCGTCGGCACGCAACGCGCCGTTCACCGCACAGCCGATGCCGTCGTGAGCGGACACCGCGGGCATCGTATGTCATGTGCCGCCCTGTAACAGGCTGCGCACGATCGCCGGAAAATAGGAATTCTCCACCTGGCGCGGGTGGAAGCGGCCGTCGCCCTGCCGGTTCTTTTCCACGAGCGACTTGATGAGGCCGTCCACTCCGCCGGCGCGGACTTTGCCGGCAAAAGTTTCACGATAGGTCGTGATCAGGCTCACGCCGTCGATCTTGATATCGTAGACCTTCCATCCCGCCGCTATTTTTTCCATGTCGTAGTCCATGGTCAGCGGCTCTGTCCCGGACTGCTTGATCACGGATTTGACAGTGACATCCGTGTCGCCGGGCGCCGCGCGCAAGCGCTGGAATTCGACGGCCTGATCGCGGTAATTCGACAGCGCGGTGGAATAGGTGCGCACCAGCAAGGTCTTGAACTCCGTGGTGAGCGCCTGCTGCTGCTCGGGTGTAGCCGTGCGCCAGTTGCGCGCCACGGCGAGCTGCGTCATGCGGGTGAAGTCGAACAGTGGCAGGATGCTGGTTTCGACCAGATCGGCGACCTTCGCCGGGTTTCCCGCCTGGATGTCCTTGTCCTGCCTGATGATGGCGATCACCTCCAACGTAACCGTTTTCAGCAACACGTCCGGCGCCAGATCCTGGGCTGGCGAGAGTGGCGCGGCGAGCGCCGCTAGCAGCCCCAGCACGGTTTGAAGAATGATCTTTCGCATGTTGTTTCCTTTCATTTTGAATATCATCAACTGCACGTTCGATCTGCTTACCGGTCGACGATCGCCAGTTTTATTCCGTCGTGCATGAGCTTCTTGCCCGCGGGCAGCTTCAGGTAGGGACCGCTTTCTTCAGGCGTGATCCCGTACGAAAAATTCATTGCGCCCCGGCTGAAAGTGGCGACGCCGAAACCGCGGAACGCGCTCAAACGCTTGAACTGGAATGTGGCGGTGGCCCCATCACTGCACAGCAGCGACCCCGAACCACCCAATGCGGCGCTGGAAGTGAACTGTCCAAGGCAGGTGAGAGCGGGATCCTTTTGCGAGCGAATGGAGAGGGTTCCCGCCCCGCTGAGATGGCCTTCGGCTTCGCCCACAAAGAAGTCATCCGCCAGTATCGCGATGACCGTACCCGTCGCTGAAAACAATCCTGCGCCCGCCAGCATTGGCGAGCCGGCAAGTCCGATACACGCGGCGAGAACCGTAAGCAATTTTTTGCGCATTGAAGCCGACCCCGGCGAAATGTCCTTCGATAGTGAAGAATTACAGCCCCTGAAGGCTGTTTATCATTTCGTCGAGTATTGGCCCTGCGGGCGCAATGCGCTGTGCGCTGTCACACGTAGGGACGCTTAAATTACGCGGCAGGCAAAAAAACAGCCCCCGGAAATGAGCATAACCGGGGGCCGTAACCCGCCAAAGAATTAAGAGGAGAGGAAATGAATTGGCGGGGGAGGACGCGTGATTATCTAACCATGGATTTGTCGTTTCTGTACGTTACCGCACATTGGACAATTAATTTCGGCTGCTCAACCGCGGACCGCCACGGACGGATGCGATTCGCGCGGCGGGGCAGCAGTGCGTGATCAAAATCGCCGCAGCTCTATTTGGTGCCCGTCATTTCCACGTCGACGCGGCGGTCCGGCTGCAGGCAGGCTATGACCTTGGCGCTCTTCTTGCCTAAACAGTCGCCGGCTTTGGTCTCGGGTTGTGTCTTGCCCTTGCCCTGCGCTTTGATGCGATTGGCCGGAAGGGCCCTGCTCACCATGTAATCCTTGACCGCTTGCGCACGGCGTTCCGACAGCTTCTGGTTGTACTCAAGGCTGCCGAAGCGGTCAGTATGTCCGGTCACCAGGATGACTTCGTACTGCACACCGTTAAGTTGGCGCGCAAAGTCGTCCAGCATCGTCTTGCCCTCTGGCTTGAGCACCGCCTTGTCAAATGCGAACAGTGCATCTGCCGAGAAAGTGAATTTCTGCGGCACGGGTTTTGCCGGCTCTTGTTTGCGCGGCGGCGATGCCGGAGCGGCGGGCCGGGCTGGTGCCGCCTGTGGCGCCTGGGGCGCCTGGGAGACGGCCATCGGCTTCTGGCACAACTCAGGCGTGCACTGCTGGCAGGCCTTGGCCGCCGCGGCGCGGGCGGGCGTCCAGTCGCTGGTGCGCACGCAGACGGTGCCATTCACCGCCGTCACGACACTGAAATCCGGCCCGTTCACCAGATAACCCTGGTTCGTGCTGTTGACTTGTGCACCAGCCAACGCGGGAATTAGCGCCGCTACGCCTGCGAAGACCAATGTTCTTGCTGCGATCATGATGTTTGTTCCAATGTTGTCGGGCCGGTCAGCGCCATCCACCATGCATCGTTAACCCTGACCGCGCCGCCGTTATGTGAGCGCACTTTTGTGCGTCCAGTCGACTGCGCCCAATGTGTTCCGGGCCGCAATGACTTGCGGACAATAGCCGCCTGTTACCTGCTTCGCTGTACGGTGGCGTACATAATGGAACAATTTCCCGCAAGAACATGGTTCCCCGGCAGCGGGCGCCCGGCCTGCTGTCGCCGCGGGACAGGGGGAGGGAGGGAATTACAAAACGACGGCAAACATCCGCCGGGGCTCACCGCAGCATGACCTGTTGCAGATTGCGCCGATACAGGCCCTCAGGAGTCGGTAGCGGTCAGCAGATTTTGTAAGGCAGCAGGCGGTCGATCTCTTTTTTCACGACCGCATAGCACTCGCATGCGTGCTGTTCCAGTCTCGCGCGATCCATCACCGTGATATGGCCGCGGCTGTACTGAATCAAACCTTCGGCCTGCAAATTACCGGCGGCCTCGGTCACGCCTTCGCGGCGCACGCCCAGCATATTCGCGATCAGTTCCTGGGTCATATGCAGTTCATTGCCCTGCAAGCGGTCCAGGCTCAACAACAACCAGCGGCACAGTTGCTGCTCCAGCGCATGGTGCCGGTTGCACACCGCGGTCTGCGCCATCTGGGTAATCAGCGCCTGCGTGAAGCGAAGCGCCAGATGCTGCAATTCTCCGCCGAGCGCGAACT
>JAYWDM010000323.1:0-13115 GCA_043779885.1 Betaproteobacteria bacterium
ACCTTGGCAAACAGCCGCGTTTCGAAATCGATACCGGGTGAGAGATTCAAATAAGCGTGGCTTGGCCGGGCGTAACAGTAGACGCACCCATGCTCGCAGCCGCGGTAGGGATTGATCGACTGCGTGAACGGCACGTCGGGCGACGCGTTGCGCGAAATGATCGTTTTCGCGTGCTCGACGGTGACATGCGTCCTCAGCGCGGGAAGGTCTTCGTCCGGAGATGCGTTCCAGCCGTCGTCGATCGCTTCGCGCACCGTAGGCTCGAAACGCCCTTCCGGATTGATGGCGGCACCGCGCCCCTTGCGCGGTGCGGCGTGTTCGCGGTTGACGATCCTGAGTGCCATGGCTGAACGTTAGCCAACTGCGCCGCACAAGTAAAGCGGTCACGCGAATCGCAGGCCCCCGGTTTGGATTCGCTTGCCGCATAGCGGTTAAATTACGACCGCTTCGTGGGTTCATGGCGGACATAGAAACTCGGACACAATCTGCGGATCACCAGGTGTACAGAGGGTCTTGTCAAGCCAACGTGGAAGTAATACCATATAATTCGTTAGCATTACTTTAAGGCAAGATCATGAGTAATCAAGTGACGAGCAAAGGCCAGGTTACCATTCCCAAGAGAGTCCGCGATCTCCTCGGCATCAAACCCGGGACCGCCGTCAACTTCGAGCCGACTCAGGACGGACGCATCGTGATCGTCGCAGCGGGCAGGAAAACCCGCAAACCCAGCCGCTTCGCCGCCTTGCGCGGCACCGCGACGGTCAAGTTGACGACCCGGCAGATCATGGCGCTTACGCGCGGCGGCGACTAGCCTTTGCTGCTGGTAGACACCAACGTCATCCTCGACGTTGTCGAAAACGACCTTCACTGGGCCGCCTGGTCGCAGGCACAGCTGGAAGCCGCGTCGCTCAAATACACGCTGCTTATAAATCCGGTTATTTACGCCGAGCTTTCAATCGCCTATCAGCGCATTGAGGAACTTGAAGCCATGCTCAAGCGCGCGGAACTGCGGCTGGAATCCCTGCCGCGCGAGGCTTTATTCCTGGCGGGACGGGTTTTTCTGAAGTATCGGCAAAGGAAGGGAACCAAGTCGGGCGTGCTGCCGGATTTTTTTGTGGGTGCGCATGCGGCAGTCTCGGGCATTCCCCTGCTCACGCGCGATGTTGGCCGCTACCGGACGTATTTCCCCTCGCTCAAGCTCATCACGCCGGAGAAGAAAAAAATAGAATAATGATTCACGGCGAGATTCCGACAATCACGAGCGGAACAGCTGGCACACCCCGTCCGTTGCGAATTACGTTGTAAAGCTCGCCTTCGTAGTAACCTGGACCGGAAGACATGTGCTGCTGCAACGCTTTCATCGGCAGGATTTCAATCCCAACGTCGATCTGGTCGCGCACATATGAAGCAAGATGCGTTGCGAACAAATCATGATCGACAAAAGAGCACTTGTCTAACTGAACGTCGATCCCTACACGGTCCTTAAAAAAAGCCGTTTGGCTGGGACTGAGAATCGAAGCCTCTCCGGCGGCTTCGAATTCCCTGCGCGCCACTTGAATTTGAGTTACTGACTCTTTACTGCATAAAGTCAACGGACGCTTGTTAAGGCGGATGTTATTGCGTCCGCACCAATGGCGTTTGCGAAAATGTTTACCAAACTGGGTGAAGATCGCGGTCGGGCTACTACTCACGTTAGTGCGTGTTCGATTGTTCGCAGATACTGCTTCCGGCGTATAGGCGTCCAAAAGCGCGATAACACGCTTGACCTCGGCCCATAAGCTGGGCTTACGTACCAGAAGGATCGAGCCCGTTAAAGTGAGAGTAGACTTCTGCGATGTCCATTAGATCAGGTCCCTATTCCGCAGATTGGCGATGCCCGTGGCTCGAAGGTATGTTGGGTCATGTCAATTACGACGGTTTGCTTAATCGCTGATGCCAGTCGAAAACATTAGAATACTCTAGAAAGCTTGCGACATCACTGAGGCCGCTGCGCTGAAACGTAGGTCGTTGAAGCTGACGCACAAATATGTCACGCCGCGACTCATTAGACACGACGAAAAAGCGGCTCGCCGTAGTACTGGACAGGAGCACGTCGTTGAATCTCAATAAGCCGGAGTAAATCGGCGTCGAATGTTCAACCTCGAATGCAGCAGTAATGAGATTAAGTTTGTGATCTATCCACAGCACGTCGATTTCCGACGCAAAGCGTGTCCTCTTTTCAATGTATTCTGGCAGTGTGCGAATCGGTTGAAACCTTTGCACAAGCGTCCAGTCAAGAAGATCAACGTTATTCGGAGGAACATACACTGCGTAGCCCTTTAAGGCGCCAATGCCACCAAGTAGCGTTTGGGCTTGGCAATGGTTCAAATCCAAAACGAAGTTACGCGAGCCCTGGTTTTCCGCAGAAGAAACACCTTCAAGACCTCCAAAAGCGTCTACATTGAAGTGCCCGACTCTGGGCAGATAAAGTTCTTTCGAACTTAAATCGTGGACTATCTGAACCTTGTACTGACCATCGGCTGCCAGAGGAGACTGTCGGATTACTGCCTCAAAGTCGTTATACGGAATGAATAGTGGTGGCTCGCTGTCGGTGAAAAAACAAAGTTACGAGTGATGTCCGTCTAGCGCATTCAAATCAACTTGCCGAAGGCCATAGAAGGCAACACCTTTGCGATGAATTTTCGAGTAACGTAGGTAAATCCGAATATCACCTTGCGTCTCTATGAGTGACTGACTGCCGGGGAGTCTTACTACCGGGCCGAGACGTCTCTCTATTGCCGCAAGCAGGTCAGTTTTGTTGTTGTTTGCCATATCGCCAGTCGGATATAGTTTTCGCGGAGATTCTGTTGAGGGCCGTTAGGCGGGAGCTTATCGCGGACCATGGATAATTTTACCAGCCTGTCGGACTAAGGCACCTGAATCGAAGTATTTGCAAAAAAGCACTACTTTTCACCCGAAAGTATGCGCTCGATCGCGGCCAGCGCAGCCGGATCGGCGCTACCCTGCGCCCGAGCGAGTTCCACCGCGACCGCGCCGAGCTCTTTGTAAATCGCCGCGATGCGCGGATCCCACGCGGCGAGCGCGTCGATCTGGCGCGCGACAACGGCTTGGTCACCGCGCGCGATCGGGCCGGTGAGCGCCTGCACGGTGCCGAGCTTGAGCACGTTGTCGAGCGTCTCGCGCACCAGCGGCTCCATCATGCGCAGCGCGTCGTCGCGTTGCAGGCCGGACTTTTCGTAGGTGCGGATGCCGGTCTCCAGCAAGGCGGTGAGATAGTTGCAGACGATCACGCTTGCCGCGTGGTAGATCGTTTTGAAAGCCGGTTCGATGTCGGACACGCGCGCGCCGATTTTTTCGAACGCCGGCCGCAGCACGGCAAGCGCCGCCGCATCGCCTTCCGCGGCGCAGTACGTGCCGTCAAACGTTTGCACGGCGATGGCGGAATCGGCAAAGCTTTTCAGCGGATGAACGCTCGCCACCGCAGCGCCCCGCGCCGTGGCGTCCGCCAGGTCGCGCGACGGCAACGCTCCGCTGCAATGGAACACGACGTTGCCGGACTTGAGCAACCCCGCCGTCGCGAGTGCCGCGCAACACGCCACGATTTGATCGTCGGGCGGTGTGAGCATCCACGCGTCAGCGCCGCGCATTTCGGCAATGGTGCCGACCGCGCGCCCGCTGCCGACAAACGCAACCGCCGCCCCGGCATGTTCCCGCGTGCGATCGAACACATCGAGAACCTCGAACGCGCCATGACACGCGAACAACTGCGCGAGCGTGCGGCCCACGCGGCCGCAACCAATGATATTGAGTGTTGGCGTCAAACCGGACTCATCTCGAAAATTCGAAAACGGCAATCTGCGGCTCCGTAGTGCTTTTTGAGTGCGCGACGCGCGGTGTGAGCGCAGCCGGTTAATCTTTATCCCATCCGATCACATCATAACCACGCTCGCGCAGGCAGCGCTGCACGAAATGCCGATAAGTGGGATTGACGTCGTTGCGAAACGCGCCATGCACCGCGCCCGCGGCGCCGCCGACCGCGGCACCGGCTGCCGCGCCTTGCCCCACGCTGCCGCCGCGAATCAGGGTGCCGACGCCGGCCGCCGCGGCGCCGACCGCCGCACCCTCCGCGCCGCGCTTGACGACCTGGTTGTTCGATTTGGACACGCCGGAATCATTTGCCAGATACATGCACTGGTCAATGTCGCGCTGCGCGGTCGCATCACCCACATTCTTCAGGTGTGCGTTTGGATACAGAACCGGCCGCTGCGTCGTCGCGCACGCCGCCAGCGCAATTGCCGCCGCAAGCGTTAGAAATGGTAGCTTCTTCATGAACCGCTTCCTTAAAGGATCTACCGCTATAACGCATAGCATACCTGACGCGCTGACGCGCGCAGGCCCCGCGATTGACCCGGGCGCCCGGCGACGCATATTATGGAGGCCTTCCGCACCGTCCGACGAGAGACCCGCCATGACCGCAGCCGCCACCCAGCCCACCGATCGCTTCGGCAACCCGCTCGACCCCATCGTGCGCTATGCGCGCGGCACCATACTCAAGAGTACCGACGAGGAAGTCACGCGCATGCTGCGCGCGCGGCAACTTGTCGCTGAACGCGTGCGCAATAAGGGCCGCGACAGCGTGCACGACCTCTCGGGCATGAACCGCGGCAGCGGCATCACCCATGATGACGTGCCGCACCTGACGAGCCACGTGCCGTTCTTCGAGCGCTTCGAGGGCAAGACCGAACCATACGCGTTAAAACACATGGGCGGCGATCCGGCGCGGCACAACGCGCTCATATTGAACCGCGTCTCGGCGGCGAATTTCATTACGTTGACCACGCTGCTCAAGCCGGGCGACCGCGTCATTGCATTCTCGCCGGTCGGCGGCTCGTCGCACCCGTCGACGGTGCGCCCGATCTCGATGGCGGGCGCCGACCTCGCCGAATTCCATACCTACGCCGAACTCGAGCGCGCGTGGCACGCCGACCCGCCGCCGCGACTGCTGATGATCACTCCGATCAGCGCATCCAAGCGCCATATCCCGTTCGACGAATTCACGCGCGCGCTGGCGCTGCCGCGCGGCGCCGGCACGCTCGTGTTCGTCGACGATGCACATATGGCGTCGCGCGTCGCCTTCTTCGAAGAGCCGCGCACCTTCGAGGTCGGCAACATCGATATCGCCGTGTGCTCCGCGGACAAGCACGTCGCCGGCCCGCGCGCGGGCGTGCTGGTCGGACGCAAGGACCTCGTGGTCGAAATCGGCTCGCGCGCCTACGAGCTGGGGCTCGAAGCGCAGGCCGGCCAGTACGTCGGCGTCGCCAACGCGCTGAAAAACTTCGATCCCGCAGTGGTCAAGCGCGCGGGCGAACTCGCCACACACCTCGTCGAAGTACTCGCCGCGCAGTACGGCCCCCAGCGCGCTTACCTCGGCGGCCCCGGCGTCTCGATCAGCGGTGAAGACGTGCTCGAGATCGCGCGCGAACAGCGCGGGCTCAAGGGCAAACCGGCGCTGGTGCCGGTGGAAGCGGCCGGTCTGGTCGCCATGGAAATGCTGGAACAAGACGGCGTGCTCACCATCGGCGCGGTATCGATGCCGGGCAGCGCGCCGGCGGTGCGCCTGATGATGTATCCTGACGGCCCCAAGCTCGGCATCGAGCGCATCGTCGCCGCGCTCGAGCACGGCATCAACCATCTGGGCGAAGTCATCGACGACGTCGATGCGGCGCGCGCGCAACTGCTCGGGGCATAACGCGATGAAAGCGCGCGCCATCGTTGCACTCGCATGCTTCGCCGCGGCGTCCGTGTTCGCGCAATCGTACCCGGTCAAGCCGGTGCGTTTGATCGTGCCGTTTCCCGCCGGCGGCGGCTCGGACGTGATCGGGCGCATCATGGCGCAGAAACTCACCGACCGCTTCGGGCAACAGGTGGTCGTTGACAACCGCGCCGGCGCGGGCGGCTCAATCGGCACCGAGGCTGCGGTCAGGTCGGCGCCCGACGGCTACACGATGGTGCTCGCCTCGACTTCCGAGATCGCGATCAATCCGGGCCTCTACAGCAAGCTCAATTACGATACGGTGAAGGACCTGGCGCCGGTCGCGATGGTCGCCTCGACGCCGATGGTCGTTATCGTGCACCCTTCGATGCCCGTCAAGACCGTGCGCGATCTGGTCGCGCTCGCAAAAGCGAAGCCCGGTGTGATCAACATTGCTTCGGCCGGCACCGGCACAATCACGCATCTTTCCGGCGAATTGTTCCGCTCGATGGCCGGCGTGACGTGGACGCACGTGCCTTACAAGGGCGCGCCGCCGGCGCTGACCGATCTCGCGAGCGGGCAGGTGCAGGTGATGTTCTCGTCGCTGCCCGCGGCGATGGCCTTCATCAGGATCGGCCGCGTCAAACCGATCGCGGTCTCGACGCAGACACGCGCCGCCACGCTGCCCGAAGTGCCTACCGTCATCGAGTCGGGTATCGCCGGTTACGACGTCGAGTATTGGTATGGGACGTTCGCGCCGGCGGCGACACCGAAAGACATCGTGGCTCGGCTTCACGACGAGATTGCGCAGTCGCTGAAACAGCAGGACGTGGTCAACAGCCTCGCCAATCAGGGCGCGGCGCCAGGCGCGCTTACGCAAACCCAATTCGCCGAATTTGTGCGAACAGAAGCGGCCAAATGGGGCAAGGTCGTGAAAGCCTCCGGCGCACGCGCCGACTGAGAATTGCGTGCGAACGCGCAACGGCGGCCGTTCGCGCCTATATCGGCATCGGCTTGCGGTTCGCGAGGTTGATCCACCCGCGAACGATGCGATAGAGCACCCACACGCCGACTCCCAGCAGGAGTGGCACGCCGATGACCACGCCCACAATGGTCACGATCAGAAGCCAGCCGATCACGACCCACAAGAGCGCGAACCAGAACGTGCGCAACTGCCAGCTGAAATGCGATTCGAGCATCGTTCCGGCTGCCTCGCCGCGTTTCACGTAATTCATGATGACGGCGATGATCGAGGGCCAGCCGGTAAGGAACGCCGTGACTATGAGCGCCGCGGTGATCAGGCCCGTGATCGCGCTGAATGCGTGCAGTCCGTACATCACGTGGGTAAGCGTCACCAGTCTTTCCGAAGGCACGACGGTCAGGGTGCTCGCGTCGATGTCGGTCATCTCGTCTCCTTGTTGAGCAGGGTTACCGCCAGCGTTTCCCATTCCTGTTCGAGCGTCGTATCCGGCAGCGTGCTGCCGGCACGCTGGTGCCAGTAGTTGGCGTTGTCGAGATCGCCTTCCTTGCGGTGCAGATACGCGTGCACGCGCGCGCTCTCATTGCCTTTCGCCGCTTGCACGATCTCATGGGCGCGGTGCCAGCCGCCCTTGGCGTCGTGCCACAACGCCTGCAGCAGCATACTTATCCCCTGCGGCGGGCTGTCCGCCGCGAGCGACTGCAGGAACCCGTTGATATCCATCGTGCTCACATTCTACCCTGCCGCTTTCAACAAGTTGCAGGCATGGACGCGGCAGTGAGCTATTTGCGTTTTCCGCGGTGGCCAGACGATTTGTGCGCCGTGCCCGCCGTGTGACCCGTATGGGTTGAGTGCGGCCGCGGCACATGCATTGCGCGAACGGGAACAACTGCCGGCGCGGGCGCCGACGCGGGCACGGGATAGTACGGGGTATACGCGCTGCGCGAGTAAAACAACAGCGGCGTCGCGCAGTTGTATGAACCGTAACCCGCCATCCCCAGGGCGGACGGATAACCGGGATTGAAACAGTTCGCGCCGGCCGCCGGTCCAAGGTTCTGCGCGTAACCCCAACTGTCCGGTCCAATATACCGTCCGCTGGAGTCGTATGTCCCCATCTGGCTTTCAGGCACGCCGGCGCACGCGGACAGCAGCAACAGGATGACCAGGTAACGCATTACCGACCTCCTTCAATTGCATAGCTTAGGCCGCCTGACTTTCTGCAGTCTTACAAAAAGTCCGCCTCCCCCTCAACTATCGAGCTTTACTTAAGGAAACTCTGAACAAATCTTAACTCGTCTTTCCGGCGTACGCCGGAATCCAGTGCATTCAATTACCTGGACACCGGCGTGCGCCGGTGTGACGAACTTAATCAGAGCTTCCCTAACCGGCAGCGGACGATCCGGTGATGATCGCCACGCGAACGCCGTCAACAACGCAGCGCGCATCATTCCTGTACCCGGAGCAATGAAGTCAATGCCGACACATCGTCAAGTTCCTCCAGCTTCCAGCACAATTTCAGCAGGCGGGACACGCGCCGTGGCGACAAGAGGCCGCCGCACAGTCCGGCGACCTTGCGCTCTATGTCCTTGTCGCTCGCCGGATTCCGGATATGCCCCCGCGGATGGTCGACGTTGCTGAGCTTGCGGTCGCCGTTTTTGAGAACGACCTCCAGCCGGCACGGCACGCTCTGCGGCTGCAACTTGTCCAGTTCCTTGTCGTGGATCACTTCGACTTTCTGCATGAGCGAACGCAATTGCGGATCAGCCATGCGCTGCTCCGCAAACGTTGCGGCATCGACCCAGCCGTCGAGCAGCGCGGCGCTGACCAGAAACGGGATGCTGTGATCGGCCGTTTCGCGCGTCGTGGGGTGCCACTTTTCCGGTTCGCTGCCGATCTCGCTCCACGCGAACCAATACGTCCTGACGATGATCGCCGCAACTTCCCGCGGATCGATTTGCGCGCGGATGGCGAGCATCGCCTCGATGGGGGCCTGGCCGTGATATTCGCAGGGATAGATCTTGATCTGGCTGTCAGCCACCCGGAAATGGCCGTGGCGGCCGGGGAGCGCGGGCCAGTCGAATTTTCCCGCGGCGTTCCACAGCCCCTGCTCGCCTTCGAATACCGCATCGGGGGCCGTCATGCCGCGCGCCGCAAGATCAACCGCGAATACCGCATTGCGGCACGCGTTGCCGCCGGCGCACCCTTTCCACATCGTCAGTTGCCCGCGCCGCGCGACCTCCAGCGCCATGTTCGGCGTCAGCGCGAGGGACAGCGCGTTGGCCATCGCCGCCGGGTTGAGCCCCGCGATCTTCGCGACCCCCGCGGCGGCCGCGAGCGCGGTGTAGACCACATGGTCCCAACCCCGGTTACGAATGCGGTTTCCCGCGAAAAACCCGAGATACAGTTCGTATACGATCACCGCGGCGAGAATGAACGTTCTGCCGTCCGTCCTATGGTGATCGGCGGTCGCCAGCAATGCAGCAAACGCATCGCTGGGGTGGCCGCCGCCGCTGCCCGTCGCGTCGTTGAGATCCAGATAACGGATCATGACGCCATTGGCGAAGGCAGCGAGTTCCGGCGTGGTGCGCTCGAGCGTGCCGAAAACCCGCGCCGACTTGCGGCTGCGCGCCCTGCCCGCGACGGCGCGCGCGATGATGCAGGGCTCGGCCGTGTAGCCGCCGATTGCGCAGCCGAGCGTATCGATCAGGCGGCGCTTGCATTCATGGATCGCCTCCGCGGACAGGTCCTCGTAGCGAAGGTTGATTGCGAAGTCCGTTAGTTTCCTGAGAGTGGCATCCACTGGTTCGGCCCTGAATGTAATGACTGCGTTACAACGTTAAGGAAGCTCTGATCAGAATGGCACTTACTTAAGCGCTTGCCCCCACCCCAGACCCTCCCCCGCGCATTTCATGCGCAGGGGAGGGAGTCCAAATGCGGCGCTTTGCTCCACGGTCCCTTCCCCTGCGACTGCGGGGGAAGGACAGGATGGGGGCAAGAATGCGCGGGGAGTGTTCGCGAGCATCCCTTAAAAGTGCCATTCAGCTCTGATCCAGTTCGTGACTCCGGCGTGCGCCGATCACCGGAACCGCAGCAACGCATCCGCGGCCACCACGCCGCGCCCGGCGGGCCGCACGAGCAGTGGATTGATGTCCATTTCCTCCAGACTGTCGCGTAGTTCCCACGCCAGTTCAGACACCGCCACCAAAACCTGCGCGAGCGCTTCGATATCGCCGGCCGGCTTGCCGCGCAGTCCATGCAATATGGCGGACGCCCGCGGTTCATCGATCATTTCCCGTGCCGTCGCCAGATCGAACGGCGCCAGCCGGTACGTAATGTCGCGCAGCGCCTCCGCAAAAATTCCGCCCAGTCCGAAGGCCACTACCGGTCCGAACGCGGAATCATTGACGACGCCGACTATCGTTTCGATGCCATCGGTGATCATCTCCGATACCAGCATTCCATCCAGCGTGGCCGCGGGCGCGCTGCGCCGCACGCGTTCGAGCATATCGCGAATCGCGATGGCGAGTCCGGCGTCGTTCTGGATGTTCAGTTGCACGCCGCCGATCTCGGACTTGTGCGCAATGTCGCGGGATACGACTTTGAGCGCCACCGGAAACGTCACGCCCGTCGCGGCCTCCGCGTTCAGGACTGCGGCCGGCATCAACCGGTCGGTGGTGACGGAAACCCCCCACGCCTGCAAAATCTGCTTGCTCGCATGTTCGTTCAGCGTACCCGATGCAGGCCGGTCGACGGGAAACGTTTTTGCCTGCGCCGCCACGCCGGGACGCACCCGGCGCCGCGCACGCTGATAGTCCACCAGCACGCGCATCGCCTGCGCGACGCGCGCCGGTGACGGCAGCACGGGGATGCCCGCGTTTTCAAGTATGTCCATGCCACCCGCCGTCGTCTCGCGCGGCACCGACAGAAATGCGAAGATCGGCTTGCCGTGCTTCTGCACGGCCTGCGCGAGAACCGTAGCGCCGTTCAACGCAGGCTCGCCCGTCGTCGTTGCGAACAGCACACCCAGCTGATGCACGGCATCATCGGCGAGAACCGCGTCGACGGCCTCGCGAAACCGCTGCGTATTGGCGTTGGTGATGAAGCCGGCGGCATAGTCGATGGGATTTTCCAGCGACGCGGTATTCGGCAGCACCTTCTCGAGCGTGGCCTGGGTCGCCGGCGACAACACGGACAGGCGCAATCCGTACCTGTCGGCCGCGTCCGCAAACACCACTGCCGATCCGCCCGACCCGCCCATGATCGCAACGTCCGCTCCCGCCGGCCGCTCCGGAAAAGCGAGCAGGCACTTGATGCAATCGACCGTTTCCTCAACCTCATGCACTTCCACCACGGCGCTTTGGCGAAACGCCGCGCGGTACACGTCATAGGATCCGGTCATGTTCGCCGTGTGGGACGCCGCCGCTTTGACGCCCTGCCGCGTATTGCCGGCCTTCCAGACGACGATCGGCTTGCCGGCCCCCAGCGCGCGTTCGGCAGCGGCCATGAAGCGGCGGCCATCGCGCATCCCTTCCATATAAATGAGGATCAGGCGCGTGCCGGGGTCTTCAACATACGCCTCGATCAGCTCGGGTACCGTCAGGTCGCTCTCGTTGCCGCTGGCGACGATCTGCCGAAACCCGATGCCTGCCGCTGCGCAACGGATGAGCAGGCTGTTGCCGAACCCGCCGCTCTGAATGACCGCCGAAACCGGACCGGCTGCCAGCACCGGCGGGCGGGCAAGGCTGCCGAACGCCGCGTATGCGCCCGTGTGCACGTTGACCACGCCCAGGCAATTCGGTCCCACTATCCGCACGCCGTGCCTGCGCGCCGCACTCAGCATCTGCGCCTCGCGCGCCTCGCCTTCCTTGCCCATTTCCCTGAAGCCGCCGCCGAGCACGACCACGAAGCGAACGCCGTGTTCACCGCATTGTTCGATGACTTCCGGCACCATGGCGGCGGGCAGTGCAATGACTGCGATATCGCAAGGCGCGGGCACGTCCCTGATCGAGGCGAAACAGCGCAGGTCCGCAATTTGCGCGTACTTCGGATTCACCGGATAGATGCCGCCGCGGAATCCGCGGTCCCGCAACGCCCGCAGGGTCTGCGCCCCGGGACGATGGGCTTCGGGACTGGCGCCGATCACCGCGATCGCGCGCGGGTTGCAAAGTAACTCGAAATTATTCAACGTGCGCGCCCTGTCGGTCATTCGGCCTGCATGCCGACGGACTTTATAACCTTGCTGTTCTGCGCGAGTTCACGCTTGATCAACTCGCCGAATTCCCCCGGCGAACTGCCCACCACGTCCGTGCCCGCAGCGGCAAAGCGCTCCTGGACATAGGGTGTATTGAGCACCTCGGCCACTCGCTTGTACAGTTTGTCGATGATCGCGGGCGATGTGCCGGCGGGAGCAAGCAGACCCTGCCATGGCGCCGTGTTGAAGTCCTTGATGCCCGCTTCAGCGAGCGTCGGCACGTCGGGCAGATACGGCACGCGGTTTTTGCCGGAGGTGCCGAGGATTTTTACCTTGCCCCCTTTGATGTAGGGCATCACGGTCGGCGGCGTCGTAAATATCAACTGGACTTCGCCCGAGACCATCGCGGTCAGCGCCGGCGCGCCGCCCTTGAAGGGAACCGACACCATCCGGGTGTTGGTGAGGAGCTTGAAAAGTTCGGCAGCCAGCGCGCCGGAACTGCTGGGAGTGGCCAGCGCGACGTTCAGTTCGTTCGGTCGCGACCTGGCAAGCGCAATGAGTTCCTGCACCGTGTTGGCTTTCACCGCGGCGTTGATCGCCAGCAACAGGGGTTGCGATCCGGCCATCGTGACGGGCGCGAAGTCCTTATAGACGTCGTAAGGCACCTTGCGATAAATGAACGGAACGATGGTGTGCGCAGCATAGGTAAACAGCAGCGTATGTCCGTCCGGCTGGGCGTGCGCGACGATTTCGTTGCCGAGTATCCCGCCCGCGCCCGGCCGATTATCGATGACGAAAGCTGCGCCCAGACTTTCCCCCAGTTTGGTGGTAACGATCCGCGCGATGATGTCAGTTCCGCCGCCCGCCGCGACGGGAACGATGACCCTGACCGGCTTGTCCGGATAACCCGCCGTGGCCGCCGCCTGCTGCGCAGCCGCAGGAACTGCAAGCGACCACACGCAAATGGTCACGACAGGAATGGTTCTCCATTTCATCAATGCTTCTCCATAGCGAAATTTTCGGGCGTTACGCCGGCATCACGGGCGGCTGCGTTACGGCCGGTAGCCAAACGACGGCGGGCCTGCCGTGATGGTGCCCGCGCACACCGCCGCATATTCGCACAGTAACCGGCGGGTATCGCGCGGATCGATGATCTCGTCGAAGTTATAAGCCTCGGCCGTGCGCAAGGGCGA
>JAYWDM010000324.1:0-4783 GCA_043779885.1 Betaproteobacteria bacterium
TAGTGGCATGCGACGTACATCAACGTGGCGAACAGCGTCAGAAACACGAAGATCGCACGCCAGCCGAACCATACCTCGAGCCAGCCGCCCAGGATGGGCGCAACCGCGGGTGCGAGCCCGAAGATCATGGTGACCATCGACATCACGCGCTGCGCCTGATGGCCGGGATAAATGTCGCGTATCATCGCGCGCCCCGCGATCATCCCGCTGCCCGCCGACATGCCCTGCAGCGCGCGGCACACCAGGAGTTGCGGCAGGCTCTGCGCGAGCGCGCAGCCGATCGACGCCGCGATGAACACCGCCAATCCGACCAGGATCACGGGACGCCGCCCGAACGAATCGGTGAGCGCGCCGTGAAACAGCATCATGAATGAAAACGGCAGCAAATATGCCGTCAGCGTCTGCTGCACCTGCAGCGGCGTCGCGGCCAGACTGCGCGCGATGGCCGGAAATGACGGCATGTACGTATCGATCGCAAACGGACCCAGCGTCGCCAGTCCGGCCAGCATCGCCGCGAATACTAAAGTTGCGCGGTCGGCGTGCTTTTGCTGCGTCAGCTCTGGCATGGGCGCGACGGCGCGCGCGGCGGCGGGCGGAACAGCGACGGCACAAAAAATTGCGGCGGGATCATGCGCGGATTATAGGCATGCATGGCGCGTAGCTGCGCAACGACGGGAAGTTTCATTTCGCTGCTGCCGATCGCCCTGCGCCGGACGATCGGCCCGAACGCGGACGGCGGGCTCATGCATCATTGGCAACACCAGCCCCGATTCAGCCGCTGGCCAAATTGGAAGCGTCCGGGAACTATGCTAGCATCCCCGGCAACCAATCGCAGGTCAATCCCTTTGATGCATGTTGTTGTGACAGGCGGCGCGGGCTTCATCGGTTCGCACAGCGTCGAGGCCTTGCTTGCCGCCGGCGGCCGCGTGACAGCGTTCGACAACTTCTCCACCGGCAAGCGCGAGAATCTTCCGGATGACGCGCGCCTCGACGTCATCAGCGGCGACGTGCGCGAGCTCGCGGCGGTGCAGCGCGCGCTGCAGGGCGCAACCCACGTGCTGCATCTCGCCGCGCAGGTGTCGGTCCAAATCTCGGTCGATGATCCGCCACGCTCGTGCCACGACAACGTGCTCGGTTTCGTCAACGTGCTCGAAGCGGCGCGGCGCGGCGGCGTCAAACGCGTGGTGTATGCCTCCAGCGCGGCGGTGTACGGCGTGCCGGCGCGCTTGCCTCTCGACGAGGATGCGGCGGTCGGCCCGATCTCGCCGTACGGGCTCGAGAAGGTGATCAACGACCAGTACGCACAACTCTACCGTGACCTGTACGGCCAGAGTTCGATGGGCCTGCGCTATTTCAACGTCTACGGGCCGCGCCAGGACCCCGCCTCGCAATATGCCGGGGTCATCAGCAAGTTCGCGGCGCTGATTGCCCAGGACCGGCCGCTGACCGTGTTCGGCGATGGCGGGCAGACGCGCGATTTCGTCTTCGTCAGGGACATCGCGCGCGTCAACGCGCAGGCGCTCGCCGGCGATTATTGCGGCGTCTGCAACGTCGGCACCGGCGTCAGCGTGACTTTGCTCGAGTTGATCGACGCGCTTGCGGCCTGCGCCGGCACGAAGCCCGCAGTGCGCTTCGCGCCGCCCGTCGCCGGCGACATCCGCGAATCGGCGATGGCGCCGGCGCGCCTCAGGCAGGTTTTCGGCGCCGTGCCGGCGATCCGGCTCGCCGAGGGATTGCAGGATTTGATGCGCAGTCCGTCCGGGCAACCTCCCGCGCGGCTCGCAACCGCAAATGAACGCGGATGAACGCGCATTGTTTTTCAGCTCATTTTCCCGGTGGTCGCGCCCGGGTTCGCCGGGTCACGCTTCGCCGTTCGCCGCGTGACAATGAAACCGCTCCTTTGCATACTGCTCGCGCTGTGGGCCGCGTCAGGCTGCGCCGCGCCCAACATCGCGCTGTATTACGGCGCCCATCCGCCGTGGGATGAACTGCGCGCGTTCGACGTGGTGGTGGTCGAACCCGACCACGGCTTCGACCCGCAGCGCCTCGCGACCCCGTCTACCGAGATCTACGCCTACGTTTCCGTCGGCGAAGTGCAGCCGTCGCGCGCCTACGCCGGCGACATCCCGCCGGGCTGGCTGCCCGCTACCAACAGCGCTTTCGGCAGCCGCGTCGTCGACCAGGCGCAACCGCTGTGGCGCGAGTTTTTTCTCGAACGCATGGTGGCGCCGCTGTGGGCACGCGGCTATCGCGGTTTTTTTCTCGACACGCTCGATTCATACCATCTGATCGCGACCACCGACGCGGCGCGCGCCGCGCAGGAGGCAGGCATGATCGCGCTCGTGCGCGAATTGCGCCGGCGATTTCCCGGTGCGAAGCTGATCTTCAACCGCGGCTTCGAAATCCTGCGCGAGGTGCACGGCGAAGCGTTCGCCGTGGCGGCGGAATCGCTGTTTCAGCGCTACGATCACGGCGCCAAAGCCTATCGTGAAGTGCCGGCGGCGGACCGCGCGTGGCTGATCGGGCAGCTCAATCGCGTCAGGGATGAATACCGGCTGCCGGTGCTGGCGATCGACTATGTCGCGCCGGACGATCGCGGGCTCGCGCGCGCGACGGCAGGCAAAATTTCGGCGCTCGGCTACGTACCGTGGGTCAGTGTCGCCGCGCTCGACGCGCTCGGGTTGGGCGAAATCGAGGTCATGCCGCGCAAAGTGCTGATGCTCTACGACGGCGCCGAGCAGGCCGACCTTACGTTCGCCAACGTGCTCAAGTTCGCCACGCTGCCGCTCAACTATCTGGGCTATCTCGGCGAGTATTACGACGTGCGCAGGCCGTTGCCGGAATTTCCGCTCGCCGGGCGCTATGCCGGGATCGTTACCTGGTTCAACACGCAGACGATTCCGCCCGCTGCCGCCGACTGGCTGCGCCGCCAGATACGCGGCGGCATGCGTGTCGCGGTGTTCGACGACTTCGGTGTCGTATTGACGCCCGCGCTGGGCGCGGAACTCGGGTTGGATGTGAAGCCGGCGGGCGCACCGTCACGCAGCGTCAGCATCGCGCGGCGGGATCCGCTGATCGGCTTCGAACTCGCGCCGCTCCCCAACCGCCACGGCTTCATGCCGCTCGCCGCGCAATCCGGTGAGTCGCTGCTGCGCCTGGTCAACGAGCGCGGCGAAACGATGGACGCCGCGGCATTCACGCGCTGGGGCGGCTACGCGCTGTCGCCGTACAGCATGGTCGCGCTGCCCGGCAGCGACGTGCGCCGCTGGGTGGTCGAGCCCATCGAGTTTCTGCGCCGCGCGCTGGCGCTCCCGGACATGCCGGTGCCGGATGTCACCACCGAGAACGGCCGCCGGCTGATGCTCGCGCATATCGACGGCGACGGTTTTCCGAGCCGCGCGGAACTGCCGGGCGCGCCGTTCGCCGGCGAAGTGCTGCTCCGGCAGGTGCTGGAAAAATACCGTGTCCCGCACACGGTGTCGGTGATCGAAGGCGAGATCGCGCCCAACGGCCTCTACCCGCGGGATTCGCCGCAGCTGGAAAAAATCGCGCGCGCGATATTCGCGCTGCCGCACGTCGAGATCGCCAGCCATTCGTTTTCGCATCCTTTTCGCTGGCAGAAGCTCGCCACCGGCGATGTGAACACCGCGACCAGCTACAGCCTGAAGATTCCGAACTATACGTTCGATCTCAAGGCCGAGATCAACGGATCGCTCGATTACATCAACGCGAAGCTCGCGCCGCCGGGCAAGCGCGCCAGCGTTTTCCTCTGGACCGGGGACACCAACCCCGGGGCCGACGCAGTCGCGATGACTTACGCGGCGGGCGTGCGCAACATGAACGGCGGCGAGACGCTGATCACGCGCAGCCAGCCCACGCTCACGCTGGTGGCGCCGCTCGGCCTGCCGAAAGGCGGGTGGTTCCAGGTCTACGCGCCGAACCAGAACGAAAACGTCTACACCAACCTGTGGACCGGCCCGTACTACGGATTCGAGCGCGTGATCGAGACGTTCGAGCTGACCGACAAACCGCGCCGGCTCAAACCGATCGACATCTATTACCACAGCTACTCGGCCTCGAAGAAGGCCTCGCTCGCGGCGCTCGACAAGGTCTATCGCTGGGCGCTCGCGCAACCGGTATTCAACATTTATGCCTCCGAGTACGTCGACAAGGTGCTCGATTTCAACCGCATCGTCGTTGCGCGTGCCGCCAGCGGCTGGCTGATACGCGGCGGCGATGCGCTGCGCGAACTGCGCGCGCCGGCATCGCTCGGCGCGCCCGATGTCGCGGCCAGCCGCGGGGTGGCGGGCTATGCGGGCCATAACGGGGAAACCTACATCCATCTGGACAGCGCGCAGGCGCTGGTGCAATTTTCGCCCGCCGCGCGGCGCGTGGCCTACGTCGTTGAAGCCAATGGCCGTATCGAGCGCGCAACGCGTGACGGTGCGGGGATGAGCCTCGCGCTGCGCGGCCATCTGCCGCTTGCGTTCACGCTCGCCAATGCCGCGGGCTGCCAGGTAAGCGCCGACGGCAAAACGCTCGCCGGCGTGCCCGCCGCGGACGGCGCCCGCCAATTTACGCTCCAGCAAAATGCCAGCGCATCCATCCACGTCGCCTGCCGCGACTGAGTTTGCGCCGCCGCGCGCGCGCCTGATGTCGATGTGGGCGCTGGCCGGGCTGGCGTTCAGCGTGTCGGTCGTGCTCACGCTGATTTTTCCGCAGAAAAGACTGATCGAACAGGCAACGCATCAGGAGCGGACCGACGCGCTGACGGTCAGCTACC
>JAYWDM010000325.1:0-4783 GCA_043779885.1 Betaproteobacteria bacterium
CTGAACGTGCAGACGCCGTCGACCGCGATGGCGCTGGTGCTTTTTTTCGTCGTCATCCCGCAATTCATGTTTCTGCTGCAGCCGCTGACGAGCTTTTACTCGCGCAAGCACGAATTCGAGGCCGATCGTTACGCGGCGCAGCATGCCTCGGTTGCCGATCTGATTTCGGCGCTGGTCAAACTCTACAAGGACAATGCCGCGACGTTGACGCCCGACCCCCTGCACTCCCTGTTTTACGACTCGCATCCGCCGGCAACGACGCGGATCGCGCGGCTGCAGGCGATAGGACCCTGAATGCGCAATGGTCGAACAGACCGCTGCGGCCGGCCGTCACGGTTGGCGCCGGGATTGCGCATGAAAACCATGGTGACGATTTTGGGCATGTTGATGCTGGCGGGTTTGGCGCGTGCCGATCCGTTCCCGAAGGCCGACACGAAAGCCGGCGGCAAACTGATGGCGGACGCCCGCTGCATGGCCTGTCACGCGCAGCGCTTTGGCGGCGACGGCAGCAAAATATTTACCCGTCCTGAACACAAGGTCAGGAACGCGGACGCCTTGCGCAAGCAGGTACGCGCGTGCGTCACTCAGCTTGGCGTGCAATGGTTCCCGGAAGACGAGGAAAATGTTGCCGCGTACCTGAACCAGCGGTATTACAGGTTCCCGTGAGGCGCAAAAGCCTGGCCCACCGCTCACCGCTTACCGCTTACCGGAGTAAATCATGACCGCGCAGGATCTGGCACACCAGAAATGCAAACCGTGCGAAGGCGGCGTATCGCCGCTCACGCCGCAGGAAGTCGGGCAGTTGCTCACGCGGCTCGACGGCTGGCAACTCAAGGACGGCGTCATCAACAAGACTTACGAATTCAGGAACTACTACCAGACCATGGCGTTCGTGAACGCCGCGGCGTGGATCTCGCACCGCGAAGACCACCACCCGGACATGCGCGTCGGTTTCAACCAATGCGTCGTCGACTACTCGACGCACGCGATCGGCGGACTAAGTGAAAACGACTTTATCTGTGCTGCCAAGCTCGACGCGCTGTTTGCCTTATGACAGCGCGTCGAATCGTTCACATGAAGTCGTTTCGGTGCAGGCTAACATGTGCTTCTCATGTTAAGGCGCGCCCCGGGCGCGCCGTTTAGACTCCAGCCCTATGTCTGCGTCCTGTTCCCTTGACGGCTAGCGGCAAGCGGCAACCCGCAGCGCGGCTGTCCGGCACCATCGTCGCGAGCTTCGGCCGCCAATTCACGGCCGAAATTGACGGTGGCACGTGCGTGAACTGTGTGACGCGCGGCAAGCGCACCGACATTGCGTGCGGCGACCGTGTCGCGATCGCGATGACGGGGCCGGATCAGGGGGTGATCGAGGCGACCGCACCGCGCAAATCACTTTTCTACCGTTCGGACATCCAGCGCGAAAAACTGATCGCCGCCAATGTTACGCAAATCGTGATCGTAGTGGCGGCGGCGCCGGCTTTTTACGCGGAGTTGCTCGACCGCTGCCTCGCCGCCGCCGCGCACGCCGATATTCCCGCATTGCTCGCGCTGAACAAGATGGATCTCGCCGCCGCGCCGGACGCGCTGCGCTCCCTCGAGCGCTATCGCGTGCTCGGCTACGATGTGCTGCCGCTGGCCGCCAAGATCGACATTACGCCGCTGCGGGCGCGGCTCGCCGGACACACCAGCGTGCTGGTCGGACAATCCGGCATGGGGAAATCGACGATCATCAACCGCCTGCTGCCGGACGCCGCGGCGCGCGTCGGGGAATTGTCACAGGCGTTGGGCGGCGGCCGCCACACGACAACGCATGCCAGGCTCTACCATCTCGATGCGGAAAGCCACATCATCGACTCGCCGGGACTGCAGGAATTCGGGCTGATCCACGTCGAGCCGGAATATCTCGCGCAGTGCTTCGTCGAATTCCGGAGCTATCTGGGGCAATGCAAGTTCAACGACTGCAAGCACCTCACCGAGCCGGGTTGCGCAATTACGTCAGCCGTTGCAGCGGGCGCAATCGATCCACGGCGCGCGGAGTCTTACCGCAAGCTCGTCATGCAGTTGATGAAAAAAGCTCAACGTTGGGATTGACGGCGGCGGCGCACAACGCGCCCGAGCTGCAGTCTGTTACGGACTACAGGGCCCGGAGTTAAAACCAGCTCGCGATGGTCGCGAGCAAAATCAGGAACAACCACAGTACGAGCGCGCGCCAGATCAGCCCCACCGCCGCCTGCATGTAATCGACGTCGGCGTCATCGCCGTCGCCAATCGGGGGCCGGTAAACGATGCCGTGGTCCTCGTGCAGCACGCCGCCAAGCTTGACGCCGAGCGCGCCGGCGGCGGCCGCGAGCAGGATGCCGTGCGAGCGCGAGCGCCACGTCGCCGCCTGCTCGCGCCAGCACTCGACGGCGCCCATGAAGTCCCCCGTCATGGCGAATCCGAATGCGGTCAGCCGCGTCGGCAGCCAGTCGATGACAGCAAACGCGCGCTGCGCAAACCGGCCGAACCCGCCGGCCGCGTCGTCCTCTACGCCGCCCCAGCGGTCGTTGAGCAGCGCGGCGAGCCGATAGCCGATCGCGCCGACCGGACCGAGCACGATAAACCACGCCATCACGCCAAAGACGTGGCGGTGCGAACGGATCAACCCAAGTTCGATTGCAACGCGCGCCGTTTCGCCGGCGGTAAGTTCACGCCCCGGTTCGCCGCGCCACTCGCTCAACGCGGCGCGCGCTTGCGCGAGGTCGCCGGCGCGAAGCTGCAGCATAACGTTAGTGTAAAAGTGGCTGAACTGGCGAAAGCCGAGCGCGAGATAAAGCACGGCCACGTTCCAGGCCAGGGCGAGCAGTCCGCTCACGTGGCGCGACACGGCGTAAACGATGAGCGTGACGAGCGCCACCGGCACGACCGCCAGCAGCCACGAGATCACGCCGTCGCGGTAATTCCCGGCATTGAAGTTTTCCGCGATCCGGTTCACGTAGCGGGCGAACGCAACGTAGAGCCGGTTGCCCGTGCGCAACGGCCGCCATTGCTCGAGCAGCAGCGCTCCCACCAGCGCAAGAAAGGTCATGGCATCAAGGCCGCCGCCGCTTCATCAGGCGCCGACACGATACCGCGCGCGTCTCATTGGCGCTTTGGCGCCGGCGCCGCGTCGTAGCGGATCGCCACGATCTCGACTTCGGACGCGCCAGCGGGCCGCTGCCACTTCACCGTTTCGCCGACCTTCGCGCCTATCATGGCGCGGGCCAGAGGCGACGCCCAGCTGATACTGCCCGCCGCCACGTCCGCCTCATCGTCGCCAACAATGTGAAACGTGTGCGTTTTCCCGTGCTCGTCGGTGATGGTTACGGACGCGCCGAAATGGACTTCCTCGCGCGGCTGGCCGGCCGGATAGACCACCGTTGCACGCTCGATCTGCGCGCCAAAATAACGGATGTCGCGTTTGACTTCGAGCAGCCTTTGCTTTTCCATGGGCTCGGCAGCGGCAGCCAGCCGGTCGCGCTCGTCCTGCAGTTCTTTGAGGCGCGCACGCAGCGCCGCGAGGCCGTGCACTGTCACGTAATTCTGCTCCGCGCTGAGCGGCCGCTCGGGCAGCTCGGCAGCGAGTTCTTCGTCGGACCCTTTAACAAAAGCTCTGCTCATGGCAAATCCATTCCCGATGGTAGTGGATACAGCGGTGCCGCAACCGCAAGTCAGCAACTATATGTCAGCTTGCGCTTTCGCTCAATCGCCGCCTCACCACCGCGCGATTGTCGGCGGGCGGCGGTTACGCCGCGTACGGGAAGCGCGCGGGCGATGCCGGCGAGCATGCGCTCGACCGCCTGCCACGCCACGCTATGCAGCGCATGGCCCGTGAATACCGCATCATACTGTTGCAACGGCCGGTTTGCAGCGGCAGCTCCGGGCACGCGGGGCGCCTATTCGCCCGGTCCGCACCAGCCGAGGAATTGCATGATATCGTCCTTGCGCTTCATGCTGTCGTCGTAGCCCAGCTGAATCAATGCGCGGCAGTAAGCTTTCTCGAACAGCAGGTAACTCACCAGGTTGGAGCCGCGGCGCGTCAGCGCGCCGTGCAGGAGTATACGCATGCTGCGCGGCAGTTCGTGCACGAAACTCATCGCGATGCGCTCCAGCTCCACGCTGGGCGAAAACAGGCGAAAGTCGACCTGGTGCATCGGCATCGCGTTGTCGTCGCCCATCGTGACCGGCATTCTTGCCAGCGTCCGGTTGACGCGCTGCAGCCGTTCGAGATCGACCTCGAGCGCGTCCAGAAAAATGCTGTTCAGGCAGTGGCCGGCGATCTGCGCCATCGTCGGATAGCCCTCGTTCTTGGTGCGCTCGGGGCCGGCCGCTTGCAGTTGGCGCCCCACGCCGATGATGAACAGGCGGTCCGCGCCCAGATGCAGCGCGGGGCTCAGGGGCGCAATCTGGCGCATCGAACCGTCGCCGAAATACTCGCGGTGGATATGCACCGCCGGAAAAATAAACGGCAGCGCCGACGATGCCAGCACATGGTCGGGTCCGATCGGCATCGCGACGCCGATGCGCCGCGCGCGCTGCCACGGCTCCACGCCAGGCACACACTGATAAAAGGTCACCGACTGGCCGGACGTGTAGCCCGAACAGGTCACGCTGACCGCGGTCAGGTCGCCGCGGTCGATGGCAGTCTGGATCGTCGAAAAATCGAGCCGCGTGCGCAGCAGTTCCGCCAGCGGCGCGTTGTCGAGCAACGACACGTGCGTGCGTCTGCCCAGACCGCCGCCGAGCAGCGTGGCGAGCGCAAAGCGCG
>JAYWDM010000326.1:0-13018 GCA_043779885.1 Betaproteobacteria bacterium
CCCCTGTTTTGCGAGCTTACCACCGGCCGCCACGTATTGTTCGAACGCAGCGCCGCGGATTGATCCCTGCGGCAACTATGCCCTATCATGCGGGCTTCCCGGGTTGGCGTCTGCTATGAATTCGTCAGCCGCCTGCGGAAAATCAACCTCACCGGTCCGCCACAGGGTAATTGGCGATAACCGAAAAACCATGGAAAACGGGACAAATGGCATTGGATCTCATTATTCGAAATGCCAGGCTTGCAGGCGCCGCGACTAATCGTGCGACGGTCGATATTGGCGTGCAGGACGGCATCATTGTTGCGGTAGAGCCCAACCTCGCTGCGTCCGGCCCACAGCACGATGCCGGCGGCAAGCTTGTTTCGCCCGGCCTCATCGAGAGTCATTTTCACCTCGACAAGGCGATGATCATCGATCGCGTGCCGATCCAGCGGGACCGCATGGTCCGCGACCATATGGAGCGTACCGCTTCGATCAAGCATACGTTCACGCTCGAAGATATTTACGCGCGGGCGCAGGCGACGCTCGAGCAGTGCCTGCTGCACGGCGTCACCCATATGCGCACCCAGGTCGAGGTCGATCCGAATGTGGGGCTGCTCGGGTTCGAGGCGGTCGAGCTGCTGCGCAAGGACTATGCGTGGGCGATCGACATCCAGCCATGCGTCTTTCTGCAGGAAGGCTGGACGGACGTGCGCGGCGCCGACGAGAACCTGGTCAAGTGCCTGGAGCGTGGCGCGCCGGTGGTCGGCGGCGCCCCCCGCTACGACAAGGACGGGCGCGGTCAGATCCGTCGCGTTTTCGAACTGGCGCAGCACTACAACGTTGACGTGGATTTCCATCTCGACGGCGGATACGACGTGACCGATCTG
This sequence comes from Betaproteobacteria bacterium, assembly GCA_043779885.1. Classification (GTDB taxonomy): domain Bacteria; phylum Pseudomonadota; class Gammaproteobacteria; order Burkholderiales; family SG8-41; genus PALSA-1004. The sequence continues at coordinate 870 of JAYWDM010000326.1, forward strand.
GATTACCCGGAAGTTTGCGCCATCACGGACCGGATGCGCTGGCAGGGCAGGGTCGCGTTCGGGCATGGGTCCAAAATTTCGTGCATGCCCCTCAAGGATCAGGCAGCCGCCGGCAAGCGGCTTGCGCAATCCGGGGTTTCGCTCGCGGTCTTGCCGGCGACCGATCTCTTCAACACGGGAAGGCATATGGAGCATAGCGTGATGCGCGGCGTGACCGACGGCAACACGCTGATCGAAAACGGCGCGAACAGCACGCTCTCCACCAACAACGTGCTCAACCCGTTTACGCCCTACGGCGATTGCTCGCTGACCCGCATCGCCAATCTCTATGCCAACATCGTGCAAAGAGAGGGGCCCAAGGATCTGGGTGTTTGTTTCGAGATGATCACGGACCGCGCGGCGAAGTTGATGCGGCTGGCGGATTACGGCATCGCAGTGGGCAAGGCGGCTGACCTGGTGGTGTGGGGTGAGGCGAGAACTTCCGACGTTATCGCCAAATGCGCGCTGCCGCTGGCCGGGTTCAAGCGCGGCCGGCGCCTGTTTTCGCGTGAATTGCCGGCTCTCCAACGACCGCGATAGTTCGTTGGCACGTGCTCATTATCGCGCCGCCGTCGGGTGCCGGTACTGCGAATTCCCGTCAACCGCATTATGCGGCGGGTATCATGAAGCGCTGGTCGTCGTCCGCGGCCATTTGCCCGGCCAGGTCGATCTCCCACGATAGATACGCCTGCATCGCGCCTTCCACGTTCCCCGTCTGCTCGCGTGCGCGCAGACGTATGTCGTCGGGCGCGGTCGCCATCCGCGTCGCACCCTGTTCGAGCGGGAATCCCGCCTCGCGCCAGGCCGCCGTGCCGCCATCAAGCGCCAGGACCGGCACCGATGGAGTTCCCATCAAGTCGGCGACGGCCAGCCGGGCAAGAACCCCGTCGCCGGACGTGAACACTATCGTATCCGACGAAGGCAGTTGCGGCAGGATCGCGTCGAGGCGTGAACGGATCCCGTACCACGCCGCGGGGATATGCCCGTCGCGATAGTCGCGGCTCCAGTCCAGATCGATGACGCTGACGCCGCCCGCCAGCATGCGCTTGCGCAATGATGCCGCGTCGATGGTCGGAATCGTCACGGTATCGAGGCCCGGCACGCGCGGCGTCCACGCGCCGGTCTGCTGACCCTGCGCCCGCATATCGACGGTCATGGCGGCGACGTCCCACCCCATCTGCTTCATCCAATGCGCGGTCATCACCCCGCGCACGCCGTCGTCATCCACCATCACCACGCGCGCGCCCCACGTTGCCGCATGGCGGTCGGTTTCCTGCACCAACTGTCCGCCGGGCACGTTCTTCATGCCGGGGATATGCCCGGCCCGATATTCCTCCGGCACGCGAACATCGAACACATAAAGCGTGCGTGTTGCCGCTTCCGCCTGCCACCGCGCCAGAGTGGGCGCGTCGATCCGCGCAATGCCGAATCGCGCCGCCACCCGGTCCGCCGCTGCCCGCGCGGTGGCATGGGCGGCCGGCGACACCACGGGCGGCCGCGCGGTCGAACCTTTCAGGACCTCGAAGCCACCGAGGTGCCAGGCCTGGGTGCCGTTCTTCAACGAGACGACTTTGTTCGGCACGCCGGCATCGATCAGCGACTGCGCACCGATAATGCTGCGTGTTCTGCCGCCGCAGTTCACCACCACCATGGTCGCGGGTGAGGGCACGAGGCTGGCGAACCGGTAGACGAGCTCCGCGCCCGGCACGCTGATCGCCGTCGGGATGCTGTTGCCATGGAATTCCTCGTAGCTGCGGCTGTCGAACAGCGCGATGTCGGCCTTGGCATCGATCAGATTCTTCAGTTGCTCTGCCGTAATCCACGGTGTGCCCGCCGCATGCTCGACGACCTCGGCGAACGCTTTGCTGGGCACGTGGACACCGCTGTAGATGCGGAACCCTGCTGCTTCCCACGCCGCGATCCCGCCTGCAAGCACGGCAACGTCCGTATAGCCGAGCGACATCATGCGCGCGGCGGCACGCTGCGCGAGGCCGTCGCCGTCGTCGCACCACACGACACGCGCCGACCGGCGCGGCACGCAGGCATCGAGCAGCAACTCCATCCGGCTCGCCGGCACGCAAGCCGCCATCAGCAAATGACGTGCGTCGAACGGTACTTCCTCGCGCGCATCGAGCAGCGCGATCTCGCCGCCGTCGTGCAGCGCCGCCTTCAGGGCCACGGCGTCGATAGTGCGGACGCGGTCGTTCATGATTTCGTGCCTCCCAGGTGCTTGCCGAGAAAATCCAGTGTCCGCTGGCGTGCCAACGCTGCGGCCTCAGGGTGATACGGCGGATAGCCGTCACGGTCGAACCCGTGGTCGGCGCCCTCGTACCAGTACGTGTAAGCGTGCGGCTTGCCGGCGAGGCGGCCGCGAACTTTTGCATAAAGGTCGGGCGGCACCCGATGGTCGAGCGCGCCGAAGTGCATCATTAGCGGCCCGTCTAGGGTTCCCGCCGCATCCAGGTGATCGGCGAGCTGCACCGCATAGTAGGCGACACCCGCATCGACGGCGTGATGCGACATTCCCAGCCACGCGAGCTTGCCGCCGAGGCAGAACCCGACAGTACCGATCCGGCCGGTGCAATCGGGACGTCGCCTCAGCCAATCCGCGCATGCCCGCAGGTCATCTATGAACAGGTGCAGATCCATCGCGGCCCCCAGCGCCCGCCCTTGCTGCTGCCCTTCAGGCGTGTAGGACAGGTAAACGCCCGGCTGCTGGCGCCAGTAGAGGTCGGGCACGATCACCACATAGCCAGCCGCCGCGTAGCGATCGGCGACGGACCGCGCCCACGGGTTCGCATTGTAAATCTCGGCCAGCACAATCAGGCCGGCCCCCTTGCCGGACGGGGGCGCTGCGAGCCAGGCCTCGAAAGTCCCGCCATCCGTGGCGGGGATACGAACTGATTCAGTGGCCATAACGTCCTTTTCAGTTGTTCAATAATATCGGGTAGTTCAGCCGGTCCGCCGTCATGACCTGTGCGGCGGCGAATGCGGAAAGTGTAGCTGATCCGATATTTACCACACAGTCATTGCCTGTTCCAATATTGCAGCCGGTATGGCGGGCAATGTATGAATGGGACCGGCGTCATTTGGGTCTGCCTGCCCGCGGGTGGTGATGACCGTATAATTCGAATCTGGCGCCAGGCAGCCGTCGCATCACGCGTCGTATTGACCTGCGGAGGAGCAATCCAATGTCAGGAAGCACCAAGCTTCGGGGCGGTGTTCTCGTCGCCAAAACGCTTGCGGCCAAGAAAATCGAAGTAGTGTTCACGTTGAGCGGCGGTTTTATCAATCCCGTGTCGGAAGGCCTGATGCTCTACGGGATCCGTGTCGTGAATGCCCCGCACGAGCAGACCGCAGGGCATCTCGCGGACGGCTGGTCACGCGTCACGCGCGAGCCGGCCATTTGCCTCGTTGGGCCGGAAGGTTTCGCTAACGCGGTTCCCGCAATGCTCGAAGCGTATGGCCAGCGTTCGCCGGTTATATTCATAACGGGGTCGAGCACGCTCAAACGCCGTGAGCAGGGCGGATTCAAGGAAACAGACCACGTCCGCATCGCCGAACCGTTGACCAAATACTCCGCCCTGGTGACCGACGGCAACCGGATACCGGATTTCATCAACAAAGCATTCGAGATCGCCATGGGCGGCAATCCTGGTCCCGTGCACCTGAGCATTCCAACGGACATTCTGTACTCGTCGTTCGAGGACCGCGAAGTGCGTGCGGAGCGGCCGTTCGATTTTTCACGCAGGGACGCTCGCGCCGCATGGCCGGATCCGCGCGACATGGAGCGGCTGGCGGGAATGCTGCGTAACGCAAAAAGGCCGGTCATCGTGGCGGGCAATGGCGTTTGGTGGGGCCATGCCGAGCGCGAACTTGCGGCATTTGCCGCGCAGCGCGAAATACCGGTGTTGATCGTTCCCTACCACCAGTCGCTGTTTGCGGAACCCTGCAAGGCCTATTGCGGTCTCGCGGATGTTCACCAGTACCCGCCCGCGGAATACGCGTTGCAGAACTCGGATCTTGTTCTTGCGATCGGCTGCCAGCTCGACAATATGCTCAATTTTGGCAACCCGCCGCTCATTCCGGCGCAAGCAAACCTGGTTTGCGTGAGCGCATCAGCGGACGCCGTCGCCGCCAACCATGCCGCTGACGCAAGCATCCTGGGCCATCCCAAAGCGGTACTGTCGCAACTGGTGACGGCGGCGCAATCCGGCCAGTGGAGCGACACTCGCGACTGGATGAAGGCGAACGTTGGCGCGCGTGCGCGCTGGATCGGCGGCCTTGACGAACTGTTGTTGCGCGAGGCAGCGAGCCGTCCGTTGCACCCCTTGAGCCTATCCGTCGCGCTGGTCAACGCGCTGGGCGGCGATGATTTTCTGGTTATCGACGGCGGTGATACCCATTATTGGGCGGAGATGGCATTGAATATGGCCGAATTTCAGGGCAGGCAACTGCGCGGCGTATTCCATCCGGGACCTTACAGCCTGCTCGGGTGCGGTGTCGCATTCGGCATTTCGATCAAGATGAATCACCCGGACAGCAATGTCGTCGTCCTGAGCGGGGACGGCGCATTTTTGGCCGGCGGGCTCAGCATCGAAACGGCATTCAACCAGCAGACGCCGATCACGGTTGTGGTCGACAATAACCGCGGCTTGGGCTCGATTGCGCAACAGCAGATGCGTATCTGGGAAAGCGGCAAATCCTATGGCACGGATTTCCGCGATATCCCGTTCGACGGTCTTTTCAAGGGACTGGGCGGCTACGGGGAGACGGTGGAAGATTCGGCAGTGATCAGCGCAGCGCTCACGCGGGCAATCGCGAGCGGCCTGCCGGCGTGCATTAACGTCAGATCGAAGAGCGTAATCAGTCCGCTCGTCGAAGCGTTGACCGACCGCCGCGCGAAAGCATCCATCGAATGATCGCCCGCGCCTTGCCGGTCAAGCTTCTAGTGACCACACGTGAAGAAAGAAACCGGATGATGCCCAGGACAAATGCATTCGCATGGATAGCCGGAATAACGCTGGTGTTCTGCTGCGCGGTTGCCGGTGCGCAGCCGTGGCCCGCCAGGCCGGTGCGGATAGTCGTGCCGTACGCGCCGGGTGGCACGATAGACATCATCGCCCGCCAGCTCGGGGAGGAACTTTTCCGATCACTGGGCCGCCCTCTCATCGTTGAAAATCGCGCGGGAGCGGGCGGGGTGGTGGGCACGGAATATGTGGCGAGGCAACCTGCCGACGGTTACACGATTCTCCTGACTACCGTGAGTCACACCCTTACGCCAAGCCTGCAAAAGCTTGCATTCGACGCCGAGCACGATTTCGTGCCTGTGATCCACATCGCCGACAGCCCGCAGGTACTATTCAGGCACCCGTCGTTTCCCGCGCACTCCTTGCATCAACTGATACGTCTGGCCGGCAGCAAGCCGGGGAGCCTGAGTTACGCGCACGGCGGACCCGGGTCGCCGGCGAATATAGCGGCCGAGTTGCTGAAGTCGATGGCGAGAATCGACATGGTCGCCATACCGTATAAAGGGGCGGGGCCCGTAGTAACCGACGTAATGGCCGGCCAGGTGGCGCTCGGTATCGGCAGCCTGCCCGCTGTGCAGGCGTTCCTCAAGGCGGGCCGCCTGCACGCGATAGGCGTCTCCACGAAGCAACGGACGAAATCACTGCCGCAGGTGCCCACGTTCGAAGAGCAGGGGGTGCGAGGATATGAATTCAATACCTGGTTCGGCTTTCTCGCCGGCAGGGGGACGCCGCCGGCGATCGTGGACCGTCTGGCGGAGACGACCGACCTGATACTCCGGCGTCCGGAGGTCCGGGACAGTTTTTCCAATCAGGGCGCTGATCCGGTAGGCGGCGGTCCGGGCGAATTCGACCGCCTGCTGAAGGCTGAGTTTGCCCGCTGGCCAATGGCGCTGCACAACGCCGGAATCAAGGGCGATCGGTAAAAAGCATTTCTGCGTTGATGTCCGTGCATCAAGAAAATCGTTTGCCGAACCTTGCATTGATAAGGAGTCCATAAATGCGCGTCAACAAAACGAAGGCGAAGCTCGCGGCCAATCAGAGCGTAATAGGGGCGGGGATCGCCTTCCCGTCACCCGACCTGGTCGAGCTCTGCGCCGTCGTGGGTTTCGACTTCATCACGATCGATACCGAGCACGAGCCCATGAATGAAGAGCAGATCGTCCACATGATCCGGGCTGCGGAGTCCCACGACATTACGCCTATCGTCCGGCTGCCCCGCAACCCCGAACTGGTTCTGCATTACCTCAATGCCGGTGCGCAGGGTATCCACGTGCCAAGATGCACCACGGCTGACGATCTTCGGGATCTCGTCAAGTGGACGCGATTTCATCCGCAGGGCGAGCGCACTTTTTACAATCGCGGCCGCTCCGGAAATTTCAGCGTCGGCGTCGCGGACACCGCGGAATGGTCGCGCGCGGCCAACCGGGAACTGCTGGTCATCGCGATGGTGGAGGAGGTCAGGGCCCTGGATAAACTGGACGAGATACTTGCGGTGCCTTACGTCGACGCCATACATCTTGGCCACATGGATTTATGGCAATCGATGGGCATGCCTTCCGACATGAAAGGCGTTTTTGAAACCATCGCGCAGATCGCGACCAGGGGTGTGGCCGCCGGCAAAATCATGAGCCACACGATACGTCTTACGGAAGATGCGGTGGATCGCATGGGCGAGTACATGCGTATCGGGTCCCGCATGTTTACCGTTTCGCCGCTGGATTTTCTGCGCCAGGGCGGCGTTACCCTGGTCAAGGGGGTGCGCGACATGGAAAAACGCGTCTTAGCGCAGCGCGCCAAATAGCCGGCCATGAATTCCCCGCTGGCCAGGGCCCTGATCGCGCTTGCGTTCTTCGCCGTGCCCGCGGTCTTCACCGCCGTTCTCGCAGCCGATGCCTACCCGACGAGGCCGGTGCGTTTCATTCTGCCGGCCGCGGTGGGCGGCAGCACCGACATTGTCGGCCGCATCATGGCGCTGCAGTTGTCCGAACGATTGGGCACGCAGGTGGTCGCGGACAACCGCGCCGGCGCAGGCGGGGTCATCGCGATGGAAATGGCGGCCAAGGCGACCGCCGACGGTTACACGCTGCTGCTGGTCAGCGCATCTCAGAGCACCCAGCCTGCGTTGCGGAAACTTCCATACGACCCCGTAAAGTCATTTGTCCCGGTTGCGAAGCTCGCCAGCGCGTTTCTCGCGCTCGTCGTCCATCCGGGTGTGCCCGCCAGTTCGGTGCAGGAGTTGATCGCGCTCGCCAGGCGCAAACCGGGGGGGATTATTTTTTCGGGTACCGGCACGGGCGCCCACACCACCATGGCGACCGAACTGTTCAAGATCATGGCCGGCATCGATGTCCTGATCGTCGAATACAAGAGCGGCGGTCCGGCAGTGATCGATCTGCTCGGGGGCCATACCCAGGCCATGCTTGCCACGATTGCGTCGGTGCTGCCGCAGATCAGGTCCGGCAAATTGAGGGCGCTCGCCACCAGCGGCGCCGGGCGCAGCGTTCTCATGCCCGACACGCCGACCATCGCGGAGGCTGCCGTTCCGGGGTTCGCAACGGTCCAATGGCACGGCATGCTGGTGCCCGCCGGCACACCCGCGTCGCTCGTCGACAAACTCCACGCGGAACTCAAGGCCATCCTGGCCCTGGATGAAACGAAGAAAAAGCTTCTCAACGCCGGTGTAGAGCCCGACTACCTGGGCCCTGCCGAGTTCGGCGCGTTCTACCGGCGTGAGATGGACCAGTGGGCAAGCGTCATACGGAAGGCCAACATCAAGCTGAAAGAGCAGTAGATATCGGCGGGCGGATTCATTTGCGTCTCGCCACGCAAGGACGTGTCAATCGGTATCAGCCCGTTGCCACCGGGCTCACCAGCTGAGCCACCGCCCATGCTACATTGAATGCGCCGCGTTGGCCGCCGCGACGCCAGGGAGGCGCATGAACAAGACCGAACGCATTTTCAAGATCGAGCAGCTGATTGCCGCGCGAAAAATGGTGTCGTTCGACACGCTGCTCAAAGAGCTCGAGGTTTCGCGCGCGACGTTGAAGCGCGATCTCGAATACCTGCGCAGCCGCATGAAAACCCCGATCACTTACGACCGCGAAGCGAACGGCTACCATTTCGGCCGCAAGCGCGGCGAAGCCGGGCGCGTCGAGTTTCCCGGCCTCTGGTTCAACGCGTCGGAGGCGGCCGCGCTCCTGACCATGCAGCATCTGCTCGAGAACATCCAGCCGGGGCTCCTGAAGCGCCACATCGAGCCGCTCGAGGAGCGGTTGAAATCACTGCTCGCGAGCGCGGACCACTCGTTTGCCGAAATCAAGCGCCGCGTGCGCATCCTGCATGTCGGGCGGCGCGCGCCCCAGCCGAAATTCTTCGAGGTGGCGGCGAGCGCGCTCCTGAACCGCCGGCAGCTGCACATCGCATTCCACTCGCGTGCCACCGGCGCGACCACCGAACGCGCCGTGTCGCCGCAACGGCTCGCGTGCTATCGCGAGAACTGGTACCTCGACGCCTGGTGCCACCTGCGCCGCGACCTCCGCAGCTTCGCCGTCGACGGTATTCGCAAGGCGGAAGTCCTCGATCAGCCCGCCAAGGAGATTGCCGATCGCGTACTCGACGAAGTGCTCGGCGAAAGTTACGGCATCTTCTCCGGCCGCGCCAGGGCGTGGGCCAAGCTCAGGTTCACGCCCGCGCGGGCACGCTGGATCGCCGCCGAAGAATGGCACCCGAAACAACGCGCAAGTTTCGAGCCCGACGGCTCCTACGTGCTCGAATTTCCCTACAGCGACGATCGCGAACTCATCGGCGACATTCTGCGTCACGGGCCCGAAGTCGAGGTGCTCGCGCCGAAGGAACTGCGCGCCCGTTGCCGCGACCGGCTTGAAGCCGCGCGCCGGCTTTATGCAAACACGTGACGGCGCGCCCCGACCCGGACTTGCCGTAATCACCCGGGCGCTGCGCGCGTGGGCTTACGAGCGCCGCCTTAGCTGACTCCACGCATCCCCGTGTTCTGCTCCCCTCCCTTGCGCATGAAATGCGCGGGGGAGAACCCGCCTTTGGGGCGCGGGGGCCGCCAGGGTGGGGGCAACTTGCCAGCTCAATCCGTGAGCCCGCGACCCCGCATATTGGTTTCCGGGGAAATCCCCCCGACAGGAATATTCTGCCAATAACCAGGAAGGGGCTATCCATGGCGCATCGCATCGTCGACAACCAGTTCGCCTACACGGGGGATGAACCCTGGCATGAGCTCGGCACGCGCGTGCCAGACGGCGACGTCATCGCTCGCAATGCTTAAGGCCGCGCGGCTCGATTGGGAAGTGACGACCGTTCCGCTTTACGTGAAGCGCGGGCGCCGCAGCGTGGCGCTGGATGGTGTCGCGATAATGCGGGCTGACGCGGGGCACTGGTTTGGCTATGCCTCGGCGCTTCATCGCCTTTCCAACCTCCCGCTTGTTGGGCCGATTTGCCTTACATACGAATATTCGTATAATATGATTTTATGAAGCGCGTCCGTTTCGTCGGCAGCGCCAAAGACGATCTCTCTGCGTTTCCGAATGAGGCGCGCAACCGCGCAGGACACGAGTTGTTCATGGTGCAGATCGGACGCGACCCCGACGACTGGAAACCGGTGTCGATTGTCGGGTCAGGCGCGAGAGAAATTCGGGTGCGTGATGCGGCCGGCGCGTTTCGGGTAATTTATGTCGCCAGATTCGAAGACGCAGTGTACGTGTTGCATGCGTTTCAGAAAAAGACGCAAAAAATTTCCCGTGCGGACATGGAAATGGCGAAAGAGCGCTACCGAATAGCGCGCGAAATCGCGCAAGGAGCGAATCATGGCTAAAAAAGTAACCGAATCGAGCGGCAACATTTTTCTGGATCTGGGTTTTCCGCCTCACGAGGCGGAAGTCATGTTGCTACGTGCCAAGCTCGCGGAAGCCCTGCGCGTCTGGATGGAACGCGAGAAGCTAACGCAAGCCAAGGCCGCGAAGCGTCTAGGGATCACCCAGCCCCGCGTCTCCGAAATCACGCGCGGCAAGGTCGAGCTCTTGTCTGTGGATTATCTGGTCGTGCTGTGCGCCAAGGCGGGTATTCCCGTCCGCGTTCGGTTGGCGGCGTGAGTGATTGAGCGAGTGTCTTACTGAAACCCTTGATTCTTTAGCAGCGGGCTATGTGCGGATTCGGGGCGGCGACCGGCGGGAATTGGTGCACCGACGTGCGCGCTACGTGGCACCTGATAATTTGGATACTTTTTGGTTATGGCAAACTGGCGGTTATCCGTAACCACTTGATTATTTGGTGGGTGGTACTGGGATCGAACCAGTGGCCCCTGCCGTGTGAAGGCAGTGCTCTACCGCTGAGCTAACCACCCGTATAGGACATGCTACGGAGAGCGAATATTACCATTTTCCGGGGGCGCGCTCCACATCGAGCGGGTTACAATCCGGTGAGAAATAAAGTCCGTCGTATAACTCGCGACCCCTCACCCCGGCTCTCTCCCCGCAAGCGGGGCGAGAGAGGATGTTTAAGACCATTCCCGAATCTATATCTCCGCAGTTATGACACCAGCACCGCAAGAAACAACGCACGAAGTCACGCGCACGCTTGCCCGTTTCATAGTCGATTCGCGGCCCGCCGATATACCCGCTGCGGTGATACGCGAGGCGAAGCGCTCGCTGTTGCACTGGATCGGCTGCTCGATCGGCGGTAGCCGGCACGCGGCGCTGGAGTGCGCTCTGGATACGTTTCAGGAGTTCTCCGGTCCACGCGAGGCGGGCGTGCTGGGGCGGCACGAGCGCGTGGACATACTGCTGGCAGCGCTCCTGAACGGCATCAGCGCGGACGCGCTCGGTTTCAGCGACACGCACCTGAAAACCGTCATCCACGCGGGAGGCGTGATCGGTCCGCCGGTGCTCGCGCTCGCGGAGCGGACGCGCACGACGGGCAGTGATTTTCTGCATGCATTCCTGCTCGGCATTGAAGTCGCGTGCCGGGTGGGTCTCGCGGTCTATCCGTGGCATTACGCGCGCGGCTGGCACATCACCGGCACCGCCGGTACTTTCGGCGCCGCGGCGGCAGCGGGCAAGCTGCTCGGGCTCGACGCGCAGCGCATGACGTGGGCGCTCGGCATCGCGGCGACGCAGGCCGCGGGCCTGCGCGAGATGTTCGGCAGCATGTGCAAAAGCCTGCACGGCGGACGCGCGGCGCAAAACGGCCTGAGTGCCGCGCTGCTCGCGCGCAAGGGGTTCACGAGTTCCGAGCGCGGCATCGAGGCGCCGCGCGGTTTTGCACACGTGCTGGGCGACGCTCCCGACCTGGCGGCGATCACCGCCAATCTGGGTACGACTTTCGAGGTGCTGCAGAACACGTACAAACCTTTTCCCTGCGGCGTCGTGATCCATCCGGTCATCGACGGCTGCGTGACGCTCAGGACGTCGCATGCCGTCGTGGCGCAGGACGTGCGCCGCGTTGTGCTGCGCGTCAATCCCCTGGTGCTCGAACTGTGCGGACGCAAAACGCCGGCGACAACGTCGGCAGCGAAGTTGAGCGTCTATCATTCGGCAGCGGCGGCCATAATCAGGGGCAGAATGACCGAGGAGGATTACGCTGTGTCCTGCGTGGCTGATCCGGACGTGGTCGCGCTGCGGGACAAAGTCGTGGCGACGGTCGACGCCGCGATACGCGAAGACGAGGCCGACGTGACGCTCGAGCTGGCGAACGGGACAACGCTGCACCATCATGTAGACTACGCGATCGGCAGCGTGCGGCGCCCGATGTCGGATGCCGATATCGAAGCAAAATTCCGCGGCCTCGCCGGGCCGGTGCTGCCGGCGGCGGCGGTTGGGCAACTGATCGAACAGTGCTGGGCAGTGACGGAGCTTGACGATGCTGCGGTGCTGGCGCGGCTGGCGGTGACGCCGCGCTGACGCGCGGTTGGTGCAATACTGGATCGGCGTGCGTACACTGGGTTATCTTGCCGCCTACCGCAACCGGCAATGACCGAGTACTACAGTATCCCGCGACACTGGATAATGTTGACGACCTGTTTCTCTCCCCTGCGCGCCCTCATCCCCGGCCCTTCTC
>JAYWDM010000327.1:0-4777 GCA_043779885.1 Betaproteobacteria bacterium
ACCGCCACGCCCGGCTTCGTGTGCGAAGCCAGCCGCATCGAGATCAACACGATCAGTCTGCGCCGTGGGGGACGCACCCGCAAGCAGGTAATCGACGCCGGCGTGCCCACGGCGTTCGCCGGCCATGCGCAGGCGATCCGCGCCGGCGACCTGCTGTTTCTGTCCGGCCTCATGGCGGTTGACGCGCATGGCGCGCTCGCCCCCGCTGCGCGCATCGATCCGCGCCAGCCGCACTTCGGCAGCGCCGTGCATCTGCAGATGGACTGCATGCTCGCGCAGGCGCAGCGCATCTGCCGCAAAGCAGGCACCTCGCTCGCCAACGTGGTGCGCGTGCAGCAGTTCCATACCAGTCTGTCTGACTTCAACGGTGCGTGGCAGGTCTGGCAGCAGCACCTGCCGGGGCAACACCTGCCATACTCGGCAATCGAAGTGCCGGCGCTGGGCGTGCCGGGCGCCGTCGTGATGCTGGATCTGTGGGTGTACGTGCCAGCGCAGGACGGGTGAAGCGTAGCGACACCCATCACGTTCGATCTCCGGCAAAAATGATGGGTATCGTTCCTCCACCCATCCTACGCAATGTAGAATGAATGCAGCGCAGCGATACCCATCACGTTCAATCTCCGGCAAAAACGATGGGTATCGTTCCTCCACCCATCCTACGCAATGTAGAATGAATGCAGCGCAGCGATACCCATCACGTTCAATCGCCGCCAAAAACGATGGGTATCGTGCCTCCACCCATCTACGTTACGAGCGCTTAATAAACACAACCGTTGAGTTGAAAGAAATAAAATGAATCCGACTTCGTCGACCGCGGATTGTTACGGCAGCCGAATTTTGACGATGGCAATTGGTGTCGTTGTTGCCGCGCTCGTCGCGCCCGCGCTGGTGCAGGCGCAGGCGCAGGCGCAGGCGCAAGCCCCGGCTGCCAGCTTTCCGCCGGAGCAGATCCGCATCGTGGTCCCCTTCACGGCGGGCGGCGGCACGGACGTCATCGCGCGCCTCGTCGCGAGGCATCTCGCCGAAGCCTGGAAGATCACCGTGCTGATCGACAACCGGGTGGGCGCCGGCGGGGTGGTCGGCTCGCAATACGTGACGACGCAGAAGCCGGACGGCAGCACCTTCCTCGCGGTGGCGAGCGCATTCGCGGTGCGCTCGGCGATCGACCGCGGCGTGCCGTACGAAGTAAGCCGGGATTTCACCGGCGTCGGGCAGATGGCGCGCTCGCCCAGCTTCATGGTCGTTTCGTTGTCCTACGGTTTCAATTCGCTCAGGGAACTGATCGCCTACGCGAAGAAACAGCCGGCCGGCATCCTCTACGGTTCGGCCGGCGTGGGCAGCACCGCGCACATGCACGCGGCGGCGGTCGCGCACCTCGCGGGCATCAAGGCCGACCACGTCGCTTTCCGCGGCACGCCGGAGGCGGTCAACGACGCGCTGGCGGGCCGGGTCCTCTACGCATTTGCGCCCGGACCGAATGCAATCCCCCTCGCCCGCGCGGGCAAGCTGCAGATTCTGGCAACGACCTCCCCGGCCGGCGCGCGCTTCCTGCCGGGCGTGCCGAGCATTGCGCAGGCCGGGCTGCCCGGTTACGAGGGCGACGACTGGTTCGGCGTGTTCGCGCCCGCCGGCACGCCGCTCGCCATTCGCGAGCGCGTATCGAAAGAGATGGCGCGTATCCTCGCGCTGCCCGCGGTGCGCGAGCATCTGTTCACACTCGGCGCGGAACCGGTTTCCTCCCGCCCGCTGCAATTCGACACCATGGTGCGCGACTACATCGCCGGCATGCGCCGGCTTGGCGACGAAATCGGCATCAAGGCCGAGTGATCGTGGGAGCGCGGGGCCAGGGTGGGGATGAGGGCGCGCTTTTTGCGTCTGATTCTGGCTCGTATTGAATGAAACTCTGAACAAGTCTAAATTCGTCATTCCGGCGCACGCCGGAATCCAGTGCATTCAATCGCCTGGACGCCCCCGTGCGCCGGTGTGACGAACTTAATCAGGCCTTCCTGAATTTTGTAATACCCATTAATCGAAAAAGGAGCGCGATCCATGTCAGTCATTCTGGGAACCGGCGAGCATCGTTACAAGGTAATCGAGAACTGGGCCAGGCTGCCTGACGGCTGGGAGTTCAAAGACGTGGGCGCGGTCGCGGTCGACAGCAAGGACCAGGTCTACGTGTTCAACCGCGGCGAGCACCCGATGATGGTGTTCGACCGCGACGGCAATTTTCTGCGCTCGTGGGGCGAGGGCCAGTATCCGCGCGCGCACGGCCTGCATATCGATGTCGACGACACGCTGTATCTGACTGATGACGGCGGCCACGTCGTGCGCAAGTGCACGACCATGGGCAAGGTGCTGCTGGAACTCGGCACGCCCGGCAAGCCCGCTGCGTTCATGAGCGGCGAACCGTTTCATCGCTGCACGCACACCGCGTTGTCCCCAAAGGGCGAGATCTACGTGTCCGACGGGTACGGCAACGCGAAGGTGCACAAATATTCTCCGGACGGCAAACTGCTGATGTCATGGGGCGAACCGGGGACCGATCCCGGCCAGTTCAACATCGTGCACAACATCGTCACCGATGCGGAAGGCTGGGTCTACGTCGCCGACCGCGAGAACCACCGCGTGCAGGTGTTCGACGGCAACGGCAAATACGAAACGCAGTGGAACAACATGCACCGGCCCTGCGGTTTGTACTGCCACCGCGGGCCGCGGCAGGAGTTCATCATCGGCGAACTGGGTTCGGGGATGAAAGTCAATCGCGCGCACCCGAACATCGGGCCCCGCGTGAGCATCGTCGACAAGCACGGTGCGCTGATCGCAAGGCTGGGTGGCAAAGACGGCCCGGGGACCGAGGCCGGCAAGTTCCTCGCGCCGCACGGCATCGCGCGCGACTCGCGCGGCGACATCTACGTCGGCGAAGTGAGCTACACCGAGTGGCCGTCCAGTCACCCGGACGTGCCAATCCCGAAGGGTCTGCGTTCGCTGCAGAAACTGGAGAAGGTGAAGTGAGTTCGCGCCTGAAGTTGACGGCAGATAGTCGCTGATACGCGCGGCAAATATTCCGCGCCGTCGCTAATGTCTGAATCCTGAATCCCGGACTCCGCTCCGGGATTTTCATGATCCGCGGGTACCGCCCCGGATATCCTCCCCCAAGCCCCCGCCCGTCCGTCGCGTGCGCGCCCGTAAAGTTCCGGGCCGCAATGCCGTAATTTCCCCTGTTCAGTGGTGTCGGCACGGGTGCCGGCGCGATTCGATGACAGGGTCTGCGCAGCGATTGCGGAGCGTGCCGCGAGTCCAGTTCTGTCCATGCCGTCCGCGGACACCGATCCGCGGCCGGTTTAATTCTGCCGGGGTACCAATTGGCGCAGTCAGTATTCAAGCCGGATCGTCTGTCCCGTCCTGCGCGTCAGGTCGCGGTGACGGCATTGGTTGCGGCCGCAGCCGCCTGCCGCTGGATCAAAGAGCGCCTGCGCGTAAATGCCGTCATCGCGATATTCGGCTTGACGCTCATCGGCGTTGCCTTCGGCAGTGTGATCGTGCTGTCGCGGATCGACCGCCAGCATACGATCGATAACGCGATCAGGCAAAATTCCAACCTTGCGCTCGCGTTCGAGGAACACACCATCCGCACCCTTAAGGGCGTCGATGCGGTTACGCTGTTTCTCAAGCGTGATGTCGAGCGGCGCGGCGCGCAGGTCAACATTCTCGATTACCTCGACGACAAAGTTGTCGACGGCAAACTGGCCACGCGCGTCAGCGTAATCGACGCGCATGGGCGCATCGTGGCGAGCACCCAGGCGACCGAAGCGGTCAATCTGTCCGACCGCGAGCACTTCCGGGTCCATATTGAGCGGGACAGCGGGCAACTGTTCATCAGCAAGCCCGTCGTGGGCCGCCTCTCCGGGAAATGGTCCATCTACATGACGCGCCGGATCAACAAGGCCGACGGCAGTTTTGGCGGCGTGGTATCGATGACGGTCGATCCCCACTATTTCACCCACTTTTACGAGCAGACGGATATCGGCGCGCAGGGTTTCGTGAACCTGGTCGGCTTTGACGGGATTTCGCGTGCGCGGCAAGCGGGGCGTGTCGCGAGTTTCGGGCTGGACGTATCGAAATCGGGCTTGTTTGCCGAATACGCAAACAAGCCGGCCGGCAGCTTTCTAACCGGCGGCAGTTTCGATGGCGTTCGCCGTTACACGAGTTATCGCACGGTCGCCGGTTACCCGCTGCTCGTGGCAGTGGGTACCGCGCAGGATGAAGTGCTGGCGGAACACGCGCAAAAACGCGACGGCGATTTCAGGGCGGCGGCGCTGTTCAGCGCAATCATTCTGGGCTTTTGCGCTGTGCTGATGCTCGCGGTGGGCCGGCAAAAGCGCGCGGATGCGGCGCTGGCCGGCAGCAACGCCCAGTTCCGCGCGACCTTCGAACAGGCCGCGGTCGGCATCGCGCATACCACGTTCGACCGCCGTTACCTGCTGGTGAACGAGAAATTCTGCGCCATGGTGGGCTATACCCGCGACGAATTGCTCGCGATGAAGTCGGAGCAAATCGCCCATCCCGAGGAGCGGCAGATAAGCCCCGACAACGAGCGCGTGCTGGCGGGCGAGATCGGCACCTACTCCGGTGAAAAACGCTACGTCCGCAAGGACGGCAGCATACTGTGGGTCTATCGCACGGTATCCGTGGCGCGCAACGGCGCCGGACAACCGCTTTACTTCATTCGCGTCATCGAAGACATTACCGCGCGCAAGCAGACCGAAGAGCGGCTGCG
>JAYWDM010000328.1:0-4777 GCA_043779885.1 Betaproteobacteria bacterium
GTGCCGATCTCGTTGTCCATCAGGTTCTCGATCTCGAACGCGTTCAGGTTGCCGCCGGTCATCAGGCGCAGATAATCGGTGATGAACTCAAGCACGTGATGATCGGTGAGCACGCGCGGATAACGCGTAAAGAGCGGGCTCTGCGCGGGATTTTCGACGTCGTTCTCGATCGTCATCAGGCCTTCTTTGCGCACCTTGGCCAGAATGTCGTAGAGCAGGGCCATCAAATCCATATAGACCGCCTTGGTGTAGCGCGTGCCTTTGAATACCGTAGGCAGCGTCTTGAACGTCGCCTTGATCGCTTTGCTGGTATTGCCGACGAAAAATGCGCCGGTGGCGGCGCCGCCTATCATCAATAGCTCGATGGGTTGCAGCAGCGCGCTCAGGTGCCCGCCAGCCATCGCGAAGCCGCCGAACACGGAACCGAGAACAATGAGATATCCGACTATGACGAGCACTTACTGGTCTCCCGCAAACACGCAATCATTCACTGCCGGACATCGTCGCCGTGGCGCGATCGAAACCCCGCCATTACCCGCGCAGGTTAACAGCGCGGGCCACGCATTAAAGCGGGAAACAGCGGCTGAAACCCCCGCTAGTTTTGAACCATTGCCGGCCGCGCGGATAGTCGCGCGAGCGGTTGCCGGTCCGGCCGCGCCGCTGCCGCGGCCGCGCGCGCAATGCCGCGCAGTTTCGGCGCCACCGCCGCGCGCAGAGGCAACGGCTGCACCTCTGTCAGCATGCGGGCTGCGGCCGCTTTGCGCGTCTTGCCGGCGCGCGATGGCATATGACACATCCCGCAAACATAATGGTCATGCAGGTCCATCGTGTGCGAAATGAAGTGACCGCTGCATTGAGTACACGCAATGGTCGTGAGCATCCTCGCGTCGAAAAACCGGACGAGACTCCACGCGCGGGTCAGGGAGAGCACGCGCTCGAGGCCGTTGACTTCGATGTGTTCGAGGTAAAGCCGGTAGGCCTTGATGATCGCCGTGATGCCACTCACCCCGGCGTGCCTGCCCATGTAGTGATAGATATCGATGAACAGCGAAGAATGAATGTTGGGCTGCCAGCTGATGAACCAGTCGGTCGAGAACGGCAGCATGCCTTTGGGCGGCGATTCGCCCCTGACTTCCTTGTACAGCTTGAGCAGTCGCTCGCGGCTCAGATTGGTCTCCGCCTCGAGCACCTGCAGGCGGGCGCCCAGTTCGACCAACTCGACTGCCAGGTTGATCTGTTTTGCTTCCAGCACGATACTTTTGTTGCGCATGGCGACCTCTCTATGGCGACGGTTAACGGGACGCGTTCACGCCAGTCCGAGCGCGGGCTGCCCCGCCATCAGCACGGCGGCATGCGAGTGCACCATCGGCTTGCTTTTGCTGTAGTCGGTCAGGAGGCCCAGTATCATGCGGTCATCGAACCGGAAGCGGCAGAGCAGCATGTTCGACGCCGCCATCTTCAGAATCTGGCCCGGCGACAACTGTTCGAGGATCAGTGCGACATCGTCGCTCACGCCCAGCCGGAACATGCCGGTGGCCTTGTCCAGTTTGATCATCTGTTGCGCGAGCAGCAGGTACGCGAGATTCGTTTCACGGATTTCATCCAGCAGTTGTTCCTTGGTCATGGCAAATCTCCCGTAATTGAATGTGGCGGCAAGTGACGGGATGAATTATGGCGAAGAGCCGCGCGCCGCTTAATGGGCGGGACGCCAGGAATCGTCGCGTGTAATTCACGGCGCGCGGTGTAGGAAGTTTTCCTACACGAACGTCCATTTTGCGGCGGACCGACAGGGCGGCGACGGTCACATCCAGCCGCGCGGATGCCTGCAGCGAGCGCGCGCTGACCATGCGTCAAGCTACGCCGTACGTCCCCGCGGCGCGCCGGGGCACGGCGTGACGGTCGCTAGCCGCGCCACACTTCGTGGCAGTCGGCGATACCCCAGTCAGCGGGATTTTCACGCGCTTCGATGCGGTCGGCGCAGCCCGGCGCCGCTAGTTCCAGCACCTCGTGCGGCAGTCGCAGCCCGGATTTCGCGCACATGCAAACTTTGACCCGCGGCGTGAGCAGGGACGCCGCTGACTGCTCGACCACCACTGCAAGCCGCTCCGATTTCAGCCGCACGAGCGTGCCGGCCGGATAGATTCCGATGGTCTTCACGAAAGCGCGAAATACGGTTTCGTCAAAGTGTCCGTTGCTCCACTCCGCCATCTTGCGCACCGATTCCGCCGGGTCCCAGCCCTTCTTGTAAGGGCGGTCCGACGTGATGGCGTCGTAGACATCGCACACCGCGCCCAGCCTGGAAAATATGCTGATCGCATTGCCGCTGAGCCGGTCCGGATAGCCGCTGCCGTCAACCTTCTCGTGATGATGCAGGGCGACATCGAGCGCGACGGGCGGGGCCGACCCGCCCTCCGCCAGCATGCGATGACCTTCAACCGGATGATTTTTTACCAGCGTGAATTCGGCGTCGGTCAGCTTGCCGGGCTTGTTCAGTACCTCCAGCGGGATCGCCATCTTGCCGATGTCGTGCAACAGTCCGGCGAGCCCCGCCTGCCGCACGTCGTGCTCGGCCAGTTCCAGGACGCGCGCGAGGGATATCATGAGCCCGCACACCGCGACGGAATGCATGTATGTGTAGTTGTCCGCGGTCTTCAGGCGCGCCAGGCTGATAAGCGCCTCGGGATTGCGCATGACCGACTGGCTGATCTCTTCGACGAGCGGGAGCGCGTCTTCGGCGGCCACCGCCTTGCCCATGCGCGCTTCCTGAAACATCGCCGTCACCGCCTCCTTTGCTTTATCGCAAATTCGCGATGCGCGCGACAATTCGTCGGCCAGCGCAATTCGCGGCGCGGCGCGATGCGGCGGCGTTGCCGCTCCCGCTGGCGCGCGCCCGGCTGCCGGCACGCCCGGCTGCATATTCCCGGCAGCCCCGTTAGCGAGGCCTTTGGCGGCGTCGATCCAGACCTCCCGGATACCCGCGTCGGCAATGCGCGCGATATCCTGCGCATCGCGCAGCGTAAAAGCGGATTTCCAGTAGGGGTGCCCGGCCCATGATCCGCACAGTTCGTGCAGATACATGCCGGGACGCAGATCTTTAACGGCGACGCGCTTGAGCATGCTTCGGCCATGCGCGCAAACGCGTGCCCGCGTCAGACGCGCGCGCGGGAGCGAACGACCCGCGCCCGGTCGACGCAAATTCCGGATGCCGCTTCACAAGTGAGAAAAACACGCTGTATCTTGCACCGCTGGCGCAGGATGCAACGCGGCAAACTTGCATCGAAAATGCCGCCAATTCCGCTTTTGCGGAGCGCGGGATGCCGCGCGCGCGAGGACCGCGGGCGAGCGCGTGATGCGGACTGTTCCGTGCGTCAGCGCGCGGGCTGCGGGAGCGGCTCGAGCGTATGCTCGACGTGGCGCACGCGGTCGCCGACCCTGAGCTCGGGCTCGCTGTCCTGCGTGACGAATCCGTACTGGCCATTGTCGTAGCGGACCGTCATTTCCCACACGCTGCGCGTGGCCGGCTCGCGCGGCACGCGCTGCGCGCCGCCGCGGCCGAGGCTGAACAGCGGCACGGCCTGGGTTTCATTGCCGATGCCGCCGGCGTGGGGCGACGACGTAATGCCCGGCAATATATTGCGTTCGGGCGCCACGGGCTTATCGATGCGGCGGATGTTGTAGACCATGCCGCATTCCGGACACAAAATCACCACCCGCGGCTTGTCGGCAACCGCAGCGTCGGCGGCGCGCGCCGCCGGCACGCCCAGACACAGCGTGACGAGCGCAACCGCGGCAAGGCAGGGATCGATAGTCTTGTGCATGTTATTTCAGCTGGCTCCGTCGGGCGGATAACCTGTGACAGACTACACGCGCCGTCGGTTGCGGGCAACCGCGTGTGCGCCGCCGGATATTGACACGAAGCCCGGCGGATTGCGGCGTTCACTCGACAGCGCCGGCGACGGCCTCCTATAATCGATCATACCCGGGAGCAAGCAGAGCATGGGAATTTCAGTCCGTCGTTTGTCGGCGGCGTGCGGCGCGGAGGTCGCCGGCGTCGATTTCGCGCACGCGCCCGGCGCCGCCAGCGTAAAACAGATCCACCAGGCGCTCGGCGAGAACTGCCTGCTGGTGTTTCGCGGCGCGGCGATCACGCCGGCGCAGCATATTGCGTTCAGCCGGCATTTCGGTCCGCTCGAAGCCCACGTGATCGGGGACTTCGGGCTACCCGGCCATCCGGAGATTTTCGTGGTCTCCAACGTCAGGGAGGACGGCAGGCTCAAAGGCGCGGTCTATGCCGGGCAGTACTGGCATTCCGATCTTTCGTACATGCAGAAACCGTCGCTCGGCTCGCTGCTCCTGTGCCATGAGATGCCGGAAGTCGGCGGCGACACCATGTGGGCAAATCTTTACGCCGCCTACGATACGCTATCGGACCCGCTGAAGGGATTCCTCGGTGAACTGACGGCGGTGCACGACTACAGCCATGCCTACGACACTTATTTCGCCCACCTCAAGGAGCGCCCGCCGCTGACCCCGGAACAACGCGCCAGGACGCCGCCCGTCGCGCATCCGATGGTGCGCACGCACCCGGTCACCGGCCGCAAAGCGCTATACGTAAATCCGGGCTTCACGACCGGCATCGTCGGCATGCCGCGCGAAGAAAGCCAGCCGCTGCTCGATTTCCTGTTCCGTCACTCCACGCGCCCCGAATTCATCTATCGCCATCAATGGCGCGTGCATGATCTCGTCTTCTGGGACAATCGCTGCGCCATGCATTACG
>JAYWDM010000329.1:0-12995 GCA_043779885.1 Betaproteobacteria bacterium
GTGATCGTAAAAGCCGACGCCGGCACGTACGGCATGGGCATCATGACGGTTAAAGATCCGGCTGAAGTGCGCGGGCTCAACCGCAAGCAGCGCAATAAAATGGCGGTGGTGAAGGAGGGCCTTGAAGTGCACGAGGTGCTGGTGCAGGAAGGCATACTCACCTCCGAGTTCGTCGATGGCGCCGCCGCCGAAGCGGTGGTTTACATGATCGACCATTTCGTGGTCGGCGGCTTTTATCGCGTGCATTCAAGCCGCGGCCAGAACCAGAGCCTTAACGCGCCGGGCATGCAGTTCGTGCCGCTGGCGTTCGAGAAACCGTGTTATTCACCGAACCTCGACGACCCCGGTTGCCCGCCGAACCGCTTCTATGCCTACGGCGTCATCGCGCGGCTGGCGCTGGTCGCGGCCGCTATCGAACTCGAGCGCACCGCGGACGCGCTCGACGAGGGCGGCGTTGCCGCGCCGCAGGCCGCACCGGCCTGACCGCGCCATTCGGCCGACCATGAAAATTGCTTTTATCGTCGACCCGCTCGAAGACTTCAAAATCCATAAGGACTCGACCTTCGCGATGATGCGCGAAGCGGCCTCGCGCGGGCACGCTCTTTACTCGATGCAGCAGGAAGACCTCGTGTGGCAGAACAACACGGTAACCGGCTTCGCGCAACTGCTGCACCTCACGGACGACCCCGGCGCGTGGTATCGCGTCGAACCGGCGCAGACGATGCCGCTCACGGCTTTCGATGCGGTACTGATGCGCAAGGACCCGCCGTTCGACATGGAATACGTGTACAGCACGTATCTGCTCGAACTCGCGCAAAAGCAGGGCGCGCGCGTATTCAACGATCCGCGCGCCATTCGCGACTGCAATGAGAAAATGACGATCGCGCGTTTTCCGCAGTTCACCGCGCCGTCGCTGGTGACCCGTCACGCCGCCGTGATCCATGAATTTCTCGCGGCGCACGGCGACATCATCCTCAAACCGCTGGACGGCATGGGCGGCACCTCGGTATTCCGCGTGAACGCCAGGGACCCCAATCTCAACGTCATCATCGAAACCGTCACGCATTACGGGCAGCGCACGATAATGGCGCAGCGCTACATTCCGGCCATCGTCGACGGCGATAAGCGGGTCCTCCTGATCGGCGGCAAGCCAGTACCCTATGTACTGGCCCGCATACCGAAGCCGGGCGAGACGCGCGGCAACCTTGCGGCGGGCGGCACCGGTGTCGCGCGCGAGTTGACGCCGCACGACCGCGAAATCGCCGTGACGCTCGGCCCTCAGCTCCATGCCCTGGGTCTGCTGCTCGTCGGTCTCGATGTGATCGGCGACTACCTGACCGAAGTCAACGTCACCAGTCCGACTTGTTTTCAGGAAATCGCGGAGCAAACCGGCTTCAACGTCGCCGGCATGATGCTCGACGCGCTGGAACTGGCCGTCGAGCGGCGCTGAACGAACGATTCCGGCGCGCCGCGGAACGGCGAACTCAGACTTGCGCAGGGTTTCCCGAGTATAATTTCCGTCTTTGCATCGCACTCCACCGTTCCGGCATGATAGGCATCTTGATTGTCACTCACGGCACGCTAGGCGAAAGCCTCATTCATTGCGCGAGCCATGTACTGAACAAGCAGCCGCCGCAGCTAAGACAGCTCGGCGTCACCGCGCAGGATGACCCCGCGCGGCTTCTCCCGCAGGCGCGCACGCTGGTGCAGGAACTTGATGACGGCGGCGGCGTGCTCATACTGTCCGACATGTATGGCGGCACGCCGAGCAACATGGCCTCCAAGCTGGTCGCTCCAGGCCGGGTCGAGGCGGTGGCGGGAGTCAACCTGCCGATGCTGATACGCGTGCTGACGTACCGCGACCGCGATCTGCAGACCATCGTAAGCAAAGCGATCAGCGGCGGCTGTGAAGGCGTAGTACGCGTGCCGATTTTCAAACTGCATAATGCTGCAACAGGAAACTAGGATCATCAACAAGCTGGGCCTGCATGCGCGCGCATCGGCCAAGCTCACCCAGCTCGCCGGCCAATTCAGGAGCGCTGTCTGGATCGGCAGCAAC
This sequence comes from Betaproteobacteria bacterium, assembly GCA_043779885.1. Taxonomy (GTDB): domain Bacteria; phylum Pseudomonadota; class Gammaproteobacteria; order Burkholderiales; family SG8-41; genus PALSA-1004. The sequence goes on from JAYWDM010000329.1 coordinate 2,060, forward strand.
GGCAGGCGCGTCAATGCCAAGAGCATCATGGGCGTCATGATGCTGGCGGCGGCCAATGGCACCAGCATAGTCATCGAAACGGACGGGCCCGATGAAGAAGCGGCAATGACCGCGATTACCGGACTGATCGCCGGCCTGTTCGGAGAAGGAGAATGAGGCAGAATTGAGGATCGGGGATTCAGGATTGTGCGGCAAAGCACAAAACCCTGAATCCCCGGCCCTCAATCCTCAATCCTGACCATGAGCTTTACCATGCATGGCATTCCGGTGTCCGGCGGCGTCGCCATCGGACGCGCGCACCTGGTGTCCCACGCCAAGCTCGAGGTTGCGCACTATGCAGTGCCGCAACACCAGATCGCGGATGAAATTGCGCGGTTCGATGCCGCATTGAAATCCGTGCGCGCGGAGTTTGAGGAACTGCGCACGCAGATCCCGCCCAATGCGCCGCAGGAATTCGACGCATTTCTCAATCTGCACCTGATGATACTCAGCGACGCGACGCTGTCGAAAACCCCGCGCACCATCATCGAAACCGAGCAGTGCAACGCCGAATGGGCGCTCAAAGTGCAGATGGATGCGCTGCTCGACCAGTTCGACCAGATCGAAGACGGTTACCTGCGCGAGCGCAAGGCCGACGTCATACAGGTCGTCGAACGGTTGCTGAAGGAGCTCTTCGGACAGCCCGGTTATACGCCGCCGCCAAGCGCCGGCGATGAGGAAAACCTGATCCTCGTCGCGCACGATCTCTCGCCGGCTGACGTGATCCAGTTCAAGCAGCACCAGTTCGCCAGCTTCATCACCGACCTCGGCGGCACCACGTCGCACACCGCGATCGTCGCGCGCAGCCTGAACATTCCATCGATCGTCGCGCTGCATCATGCGCGCCAGCTGGTGCGCGAAAACGAGATGATCATCATCGACGGCACGCAGGGCGTGATCATCGTCGATCCCGATCCGCAGGCGCTCGCCGAATACAAGCTGCGGCGGCATCAATGGGAGCTCGAACGGCAAAAATTAAAACGCCTGCGCGACACGCGCGCCACCACGCTCGACGAGATCGAGGTCGAGCTGCAGGCCAACATCGAGCTGCCGGACGACGTCGCCGACGTGCGCGAAAACGGCGCGACGGGGATCGGGCTTTTTCGTACCGAGTTCCTGTTTCTGAATCGCGACAACCTGCCGGACGAAGACGAGCAGTTCGAGGCCTATCGCAGGGTGGTACGCGAAATGGAGGGGCTGCCCGTTACCATCCGGACATACGACCTGGGCGCGGACAAACAGATCAACGGCGCCGTGGCGACGGGCACCAATCCGGCGCTCGGCCTGCGCGCGATCCGCCTGTCGCTCACCGAGCCGCACATGTTCCTCGCGCAACTGCGCGCGATGCTGCGCGCATCGCACTATGGCAAGCTGAAGATCCTGATTCCCATGCTGATGAGCGCAACGGAAATCACCCAGACGCTCAACTACGTCGCCCAGGCCAAGCAATCCCTCGAAGACAAATACATTCCCTACGATCGCAAAGTGGAAGTCGGCGGCATGATCGAGATTCCGGCCGCGGCGCTGGCGATCAATATGTTCATCAACAAGCTCGATTTTCTCTCGATCGGCACCAACGACCTGATCCAGTACACGCTCGCGATCGATCGCACCGACGATACGGTGTCGCACCTCTTCGATCCGCTGCATCCGGCGGTGCTCAATCTGCTCACGCACGTTATCAAGGCCTGCAACAAAGCCGGCAAACCGATCGCCTTGTGCGGCGAAATGGCGGGGGATGTGCAGTTCACGCGGCTCCTGCTGGGTTTCGGGCTGCGCCAACTGTCGATGCACCCGGCGTGCCTGCTCGAGGTAAAGCAGCAGGTGCTGAGGTCCAAGCTGCGCGACATTGCGCCGCTTGCCGCCAGGATGTTGCGCGCAGAGGATCCGGATAAGGCGCGCGCGCTGCTGGCGCGACTCAACGCCTGACGCGCCATACCGTGCTGCGCGAAATTCTGGGCGTACGCCAGGACAATCCCGGACTCAGGCGGCGCTGGTACCAGGACGAGTTTTTCGACCTCTACACCTGGCATGCCCCCGACGGCAGGCTGGCCGGTTTTCAGTTGTGCTATGACCTGCCCGGCCGGGAGCGCGCGATCACCTGGCGCCGCGAGCACGGCTTTTCGCACGACAGAGTAGACAGCGGTCGCCTCCCGGGACGCATGAGCGCAACACCGCTGCTGGTCGCGGACGCCCGTTTCCCGCATCGCCTGGTACGCGAACGCTTCGCCAGGCACAGCGCGACCCTCGACGCGGCCACGCGCAAAGCCATAGTCGATAAAATGCGCGAATACGGCAGGTCGATCGCGCGGGGCGAGATTCCGCCGGTTCGCAGGCGGCCGCTCAAGCGCAAAGAGTGAGCAGCGCAGGACAGGATTTGACAATGCCGGCCGTGACGCGGTAAGGTGGTGCTCGTTTTGTGCGCCGATTTGAGTTCAGCTTGCGGGCGCCTAATAAATCCGGCTAAAGAGAAAGACAACCCGGTTTAGCGCAAGCTGACCGGGTTTTTTCATTCATGGATGGCACTGCAGACCAACAGTCAGTCGGGGCAGTAACCCCGCGCGTCGCGAAATTCGGGCAACCGCTTCGGCTCAGCAGCGGTGCGACGGTCGCGAACTACGAGCTCGCGTACGAAATGTACGGCACCCTTAACGCGGACAAATCGAATGCCGTGCTGGTTTGTCACGCGCTGAACGCCTCGCACCACGTCGCGGGTTACTACGCAGACGATCCGCAGAATATCGGCTGGTGGGACAATCTCATCGGCCCCGGCAAACCGCTCGATACGGCGCGCTTCTGCGTCATCGGCGTGAATAATCTGGGCGGCTGCTTCGGTTCGACCGGGCCGGCATCGGTCAATCCCGCGACCGGCAAGCCGTGGGGCGCGGATTTCCCCGTGGTCACCGTCGAAGATTGGGTAACGACCCAGGCGCGGCTCGCCGATCAACTGGGCATCCGGCGCTTCGCCGCGGTGATGGGCGGCAGCCTCGGCGCCATGCAGGCGCTGTCGTGGACCATCCAGTACCCCGAACGTCTGGGCTATGCGCTGGTGATCGCGTGCGCGCCGAATCTGTCGGCGCAGAACATTGCGTTCAACGAAGTCGCGCGCCAGGCGATCATCACCGATCCCGAATTTCACGGCGGACATTATTACGAACACGATACGCGCCCGACGCGCGGCCTGCGCGTGGCGCGCATGGTCGGCCACATCACCTACCTGTCGGACGACGAGATGGCAAGCAAGTTCGGCCGCCAGCTGCGTCACGGCAGGCTGACCTACACTTTCGATGTCGAGTTCGAAATCGAATCCTACCTGCGTTACCAGGCCGACAAGTTCTCGGGCTATTTCGACGCCAATACCTATTTGCGTATCACCAAAGCGCTCGACTACTTCGATCCGGCGGCGGCGCATGGCGGCAATCTGAGCGTCGCGCTGGAACCCGCGACGGCGGGTTTTCTCGTGGTGTCGTTTACGACTGACTGGCGCTTTTCGCCCGAGCGTTCGCGCGAAATCGTCGAGGCCCTGCTCGACAACCGGCGCGACGTCACGTACGCCGAAATCGACGCGCCGCACGGCCATGATGCATTTCTGCTCGACGACCCGCGCTACCACCGCCTGGTCGCCGCCTATTTCGAGCGCGTCGCGAAAGGCGTCGGCGCATGAATACCAACGCCATGCAGCGCGCCGACTTCGCAGCCATAGCCAACTGGATCAAACGCGGCGCGCGCGTGCTCGATCTCGGTTGCGGCGACGGCACGCTGCTGCGGTTTCTGGCGGAGCAGCGCGACACCATCGGTTACGGCGTCGAGATCGACGACGACGGCATTCTCGCCTGCGTGCGCAACAGCGTCAACGTGATCCAGGGCGACCTCGAGCGCGGGTTGTCGGGATTCGCCAACGAATCGTTCGACTACGTCATCCTGTCGCAAACGCTGCAGGCGGTGCGCAGCAGCGAGCAGGTCGTGAGCGAAATGCTGCGCGTCGGCCGCGAGGGGATCGTCACGTTTCCCAACTTCGGCTACTGGAAGAACCGGCTGCAGGTCGCGTCCGGCAACATGCCGATGTCGGACAACCTGCCCTACGCATGGTTCGATACCCCCAACATACATCTGTGCACGATTACCGATTTCGAGAATTTTTGCCTTAATCGCGGCGTGCGCATACTCGAACGCATTGTGATGCGCGAGGGCAAAGCGGTGACGTTCATGCCGAATTTGCTCGGCAGCCTCGCTGTATTCCGGTTCGAGTGCGCGTAACGCGTGATGCCGGCACCCGCTTACCCACGCGGCGGCTGGCGGGAGGCCCTCTTTAACCGGCGCATGCTGATCTGCGTGTTTACCGGATTCAGCTCGGGACTGCCGCTGTATATCCTGCTCAGCCTGCTCCCGGCGTGGCTGCGTTCGGAACAGGTCGATTTGCGCGCAATCGGTTTTCTTGCCCTGGTGCAGTTTCCGTTCAACTGGAAGTTCCTGTGGTCGCCGCTGCTGGACCGCTACGCGCTGCCGGCATTCGGACGCCGGCGCGGCTGGATGCTCGTCTCGCAGCTCGCGCTGCTGATTGCATTGCCGGCGTTCGGCGCGCTCGACCCGCGACTTGACCTGCTGGCGATTGCGTTGCTCGCCATCAGCGTCGCTTTCTTCAGCGCAACTCAGGACATTGTGCTGGATGCCTATCGCCGCGAGATACTCGCCGATGCCGAGCTCGGCCTGGGCAGTTCGATTCACGTCAATGCGTATCGCATCGCCGGGCTCGTGCCGGGCTCGCTCGCGCTGGTGCTCGCGGACCATTTGCCGTGGGCGAGCGTATTCACCATCACCGCGCTCTTCATGGTGCCGGGCATCTGCATGACGCTCACGGTGAACGAACCGGCCATTGCCGGCGCCCTGCCGCGCTCGCTGCGCGATGCGGTCATCGAGCCGTTTCGCGAATTCATCTCGCGCGCCGGTCTGCGTTCCGCGCTGTACATGCTGGCATTCATGGTGCTCTACAAGCTCGGCGACAGCATGGCGACGGCGCTGGCGACGCCGTTTTACCTCGATATGGGGTTCACCAAGACCGAGATCGGGCTGGTCGCCAAGAATGCCGGCCTGTGGCCGAGCGTGATCGGCGGACTGCTGGGCGGCATCTGGATGCTGAAGCTCGGCATCAACCGCGCCCTGTGGCTGTTCGGTGTCGTGCAGGTGTTGTCGATACTCGGTTTCGCCGTGCTGACCGCGTTTCCGCAAAACCTTGTCATGCTCGCAATCGCGATCAGCTTCGAGGCGCTCGGCGTCGGGCTGGGGACGGTGGCGTTCGTCGCGTTCATCGCGCGCGCCACGCATCCGCTCTATACCGCCACGCAGTTTGCGTTGTTCACCAGTCTCGCCGCCGCCCCGCGCGTGGTCCTGAACGCGGCTACCGGTGTACTGGTCGAGCACACCGGCTGGCTGTATTTTTTCTTCATCTGCACGCTGCTGGGACTGCCCGGCCTGCTGATGTTGCCGAAAGTCGCGCCATGGAATGGCGACCGCCCGGCCGCGCCGGACCGGGCCGCGACGGATACGCGCTGAATGGACGTGCTCGCGGCGCCGCTCGGCGGCGTAAAGCTGCTGCTGGTTCTGGCGGCCTGCTACATCGCGGGCACAGGCTTGTTTGCGCGTCGGGGCAAGCGCAACGGCATGGCACTCGCCGTCGTCTGGTTTGTCGCGGGATTCTGTCTGCTGTCGTTTTTTTTCCTGCTGTCGAAGGTCATCGGGTCCGGCCTCGTTTTCTTCGCAGGCCTGCCGGCCCTGCTGATCGCAATCCATATTATTCGCAGACCCGAATTGCGAATCATGGTCGAGGGCCCGCTGCGCGAACCGGGTTGGGCACTGGCATTGAGCGTGCTGGGCAGCCTGCCGGTCCTGATCATGGGGATACGCATGGGGGCGGGGGAATATCCCGCGGAATTTTATGCGGCGGACTCGCCATTCTTTCTGCAACAGGTCTACGCGCTGATGCGCACGGACATTTATCCTCCGCCCAGCCTTGAAACTTACGGGTTTTCGTTCAAGTATCACTACGGATTCCAGGCTTTTGTCGCCGTGACGAGCATGCTGACGAACCTGCAGCCGCATTGGGTCATGTTCGCCGTGGTCGAGCCCATGCTGGAAGTTCTTGCGGGATTCGTGATCTATGACATTTGCCGGCGCCTGACGGGTCGGCACAGCGCTGCTCTGCTGTGTTTGCTGCTGGTCCTGTTCGGATCGAAGCAATATCTCATTAACTATCTCGATCCTTCCTGGTGGCGATTGGTCACGCGGCCTGAAAATTTCAATTTTCGCTTTCCGAACGCTCCCGATGTAGCCGGCTTGCTGATTGCCCTCTGCGCGGTCCGCTGCGCGCTGGAATTCGAGCACCGAGAGATGCGGCTGGCGGCGTTGTTCTTTACGTGCATGCTGCCGGTATTCAAGATTCCCTACCTGATTCCGATCAGCGCGGGCGTGGCGCTTATCTATTGTTACGAGCTGCGAAAACAGTTCAGAGTCCGGTTGCTGATTGAAATCCTCGGCGCCGCGGCTCTGTCCGCACTGATCTATTTCATATTTTCGAAAAGCACTGTTACCACCGACGGCATGGCGGAATTCAGGATTCCCGGCTTTCTCGCGATGTCCTTCCCGTGGCATAACCAAACGCTCCTGGTCCTGAGTTCGCTGGTGATCGTTACCGCCGCGGTAACACGCCATGCCTTGTCAGACGGCACGGCGAAACTTCTCATGTTTGCACTCGCCCCTTATGTGCTGTTTTCACTTTGGCGCTTCGAGATCGGCAACGGCCATCAAATATTTGATCTGGCAACCAGGCTGGTTGCGATTTTCTCGGCGGCATACCTGGTGTCGGCATGGTTCCTGAACGCGCGCAGACGAGCGGGCCAAACCGTCATCGCCGCCGGGATCGTGATCGGCTTGACCGCGCCCGGGATCATTTCACTGCTCAATCACATCTACGTCGTAGCGGCGCGTCCGGAACTGGGGCACGAGTACGCGGACAATCGCGCGGTCGCCGATGCGCTCGGGCATATACCGGTCGAGAACACGTTGCTCGTAACGAACGACCTGAGATATCCAGCCAACCGGTATTTGAGGGACAACCGGCAATTCCAGCTCGCCGGCATTTTCGGGCACCGGAACTTCGCCGCCAACCTCGAGTACGGCGGATTCAGGCGGGAGGACGCGGTCATGTATTTAAGGCTGGTGAGTTTGTTCCGGATGAAAACCTGGCCCGCGACACAGATAAGCCATTTACGGGAAAAGGCCGGCATCACGCATCTCCTGATACACAAGAATTTCGCGCATGCAGACGATATTCCGCTGGCTCTCGTTTACGAAAACAAGGATTACGCCGTCTATCGGTTTTGATGCGCTCACCGCCGGCGTGACGCCGCCGGGCCGACCGGAATCACCAGGAGAGCGGCGCGGCTTTCACAATACCGCGCCGCGCGCGGTGATGGGCCACAGCGCCTCGACGCGGCCATCGCGGATGCACACGTACCAGTCGTAAAGATTGACCGTCGGGTCGCAATGGCCCGGGATGAGCCTGAGCTTGTCACCGACGCACAGGCGCGTCGCGCCGCTGATCTGGAGAACGCCGTGCTCGTCCGACATTTTGACGCACTCGACGTCGTCGTAATCCGCCACGCGCGGCATGCCGGAATCCATACTCGACGCCTTGAGTCCGGCGTCGACGACCGCCCGCCCCGGGGCCGGCGTGCTCATGACGGTCGTCCACACGAAAAGGCTGTGCTCGAACCGCGGAGTGCCGCTCTCGGTCCATTCGTTCTTCGCATAGTCGGCGTCCATGAAGATGTACGAACCGGCCTGCAACTCGTGGTAAACACCGCTCGCGGCCTCGAACAGGTAACTGCCGGTGCCTGCTCCCGTCACGTTGTCACATTCGATTCCCGCCGCGCCGAGCAACTCCGTGGTCGCGCGCACGTGCTCCACCGCGCGCGCGATCGCGTCGCGCCGCGCGCCGACTTTGCGCAGGTGCTGCGCGGAACCCTGGTAAGCCTGCAATCCCGCAAAGCGCAGATTGCCGCACGCGGCGATTTGGCCGGCAAGCGCGACGGCCGGCGCCCCCGGCGCAACGCCGCAGCGGTTCGCGCCGACATCGATCTCGACCAGCACTTCGAGCGTAACGCCCGCGGCGCGCGCGGCCGCATCAAGCGCGGATACGTTGTGCGCATTGTCCGCGCACACCGCGACGCGAGCCTGCCTGTTCAGTTCGGCCAGCAGCTTGAGCTTGGGCGCGCCGACTATTTCGTTCGCGATCAGCACGTCCCTGACGCCGCCCGCAACCAGCGCCGCCGCTTCGCTGACTTTCTGCACACAGACTCCGGCCGCGCCCAGCGCGATCTGACGCAAAGCGATCTCCGGGCATTTGTGACTTTTCGCGTGCGGCCGCAGGCGTATGTTGCGGTCGCGCAACGATTCGGGCAACCGCCGCAGATTGCGCTCAAATGCGTCGAGTTCAAGAATCAGGCATGGCGTATCGACCGCCGACAGCGGCATGCCGATTTCAGCGGCAGGGCGACAGGTCATGGCGTGTAGTCGTAATCGATGATCAGCGGCGCGTGGTCCGAGAACCGCTGTTGCTTGTAGATTCTCACCTTGCGCGCACTGCTTCCAACCGCCGGTGTCGCGACCTGGTAATCGATGCGCCAGCCGACGTTTTTCGCCCACGCCTGGCCGCGGTTCGACCACCACGTATACTGCTCCGCGCGCTGGTCGATACGACGGAACACGTCGACAAACTCAAGTTCGTCGTAGATGCGCGTCAGCCACGACCGCTCTTCGGGCAGAAACCCCGAATTCTTCCGGTTGCCGCGCCAGTTTTTAAGATCGATTTCCTTGTGCGCGATGTTCCAGTCTCCGCACACGATGAATTCGCGGCCTTCGCGCGCGAGGCCTTCAAGATGCGGATAAAACTCGGCCATGAAGCGGAACTTCGACTGCTGGCGATGCTCGCCGCTCGAACCTGATGGCAGGTATACGGAAATCACCGTCAGCTTGCCGAAGTCGGCACGCAGATAGCGTCCCTCCGCGTCGAACTCGTGCACGCCGATGCCCATGCTGACACGGTCGGGCTGCTGCTTCGCATAAAGTCCGACGCCGCTGTAACCTTTTTTCGCGGCGTAGTGGAAAAAGCCGTGCAGGCCGTGCGGCGCGAGCATCTCCGCGGTCATGTCCGCCGCCTGCGCTTTGAGCTCCTGCACGCAGACGATATCGGCCTTCTGCCGCGCCAGCCAGCGCAGGAACCCCTTGCCGGTTGCCGAGCGGATACCATTGAGGTTCACGGTGATTACGCGTAACATAATGTTTTCTAGGGTCTTAAGGTCTTATCAGGGAGACTCATGGCGGACAGCTTCAGGCACGAATTCATCCGTTTTGTGGTCGCGCAAAACGTGCTTTACTTCGGTGAATTCCAGACCAAGGCGGGTCGCATGTCACCGTATTTTTTTGACGCGGGGTTGTTCTGCGACGGCCAGTCGCTCAAGCGGCTCGCGCAATTTTACGCGAAAGCCGTGCTTGCCGCAGGCGTCGAATTCGACATGCTGTTCGGTCCCGCTTACAAGGGGATACCGCTGGTGGCGGCCGTGTCGATGGCGCTCGCCGATGCGGGCCGCAATGTGAGCTACAGCTTCAATCGCAAGGAAGAAAAGGATCATGGGGAAGGCGGCATGGTCGTCGGCGCGCCGCTGGCGGGCCGCGTGCTGATCATCGATGACGTGATCTCCGCGGGAACCTCGGTGCGGCAGTCGGTCGACATCATCAAGGCGGCGCACGCGGTGCCGTGCGGCGTGGCCATTGCGCTCGACCGCATGGAGCGGGGCGCCGGCGAGTTGTCAGCCGTGCAGGAAGTCGAGCGTTATTACCATATGCCGGTGATCAGTATCGCCAATCTGGACGATCTGGTCGCTTATCTGGGATCGGATGGCGAAATGTCCGCCAGGCTAGATGCGGTAAACAAATATAGAGAACAATACGGAGTGACGGCACATGCATAGCTTGCGAGCGGTTTCGCTGATTGCCCTGTGGCTGGCGATTGGCATCGGCCAGCCACACGCGCAGAAAATCGTCTGCTGGAAAGACAAGGCCGGCAAAACTATCGGTTGCGGCGACAAAGTGCCGCCCGAGTTTGAGGACAATGCCACCAAGGAACTCAACAAGCGCGGGGTTACGGTCAACCAGTCCGCCCCCGCGCTGACCGCGGAGCAGAAACGGGCGCAGAAGGCGGAACTCGATCGCCAGGCCGTTGAAGAGCAGAGGCGGGCCGCGCAACGGCGCGATGACCGGGCGCTCCTCGATACGTTTACCACGGAAAAGGAAATCGACCTCAAGCGCAATCGCGACATTCAGCTGATCGATTCGAACATCGAAGCGCAGCAGACCAATCTCAAGAATGCCAACGACCGTCTGGCCGATGCGCGCTCCCGCATCGACCAGATGAAGAAGGAAAACAAGCCGGTGCCCGCCTCGTTGCAGGAGGACTACGATCGCGCCGACGCGAGCCGCGCAAAAATTCAGGCCCAGATCGTCCAGAAGCGCAAGGAAATCGCGGATCTGAACGTGCAATATGACGAAATGAAGAAGCGGTTTGCCGCGCTCAAGGGCGGTGCGCCGGACGCGGCGAAGGCCGCATCCCAGCCGGCGACCGCATCCAGCGCGGCCACCGGCAAGAAATAAGGACGTTCAGCCGCCCGCGAGCTTTTGCTTCAGCAGCGCATTGACCTGCGCCGGGTTGGCTTTGCCTTTGGATGCCTTCATGACCTGGCCCACCAGGGAATTGAAGGCCTTTTCCCTGCCGCTCCTGTAATCCGCAACCTGCTGCGCATTGGCCGCGAGCACCGCGTCGACGATTTTTTCGATTTCGCCGGCG
>JAYWDM010000330.1:0-4769 GCA_043779885.1 Betaproteobacteria bacterium
GGCGCCGCGATGGTTGCGGTCCGTCTTACAGCGGTTACGGCCGACGGCATAAAGGTGGTCAAGATATACAGCTTTCATCGCGACAGCTATGTGATCAACGTTGCATTCGAGATCGAGAACAAGACTGCCGCGGCAATTCAACCGGACGCTTATTTTCAGCTGGTGCGTGACAGTACGCCGCCGGCGGGCGATTCGGCAATGTTGCCAACCTACACCGGCATGGCGGTCTATACCGACAAGGACAAGTTTCAGAAGATTACGTTTGCCGACGTGGACAAGGGCAAGGCCGATCATTCGAAGAAAAGCAGTGATGGGTGGATCGCCGTTCTCCAGCATTATTTTCTCACCGCGTGGTTGCCCGCGAACGACGTTCCTCGCGAGTTCTACTTGAAGCAGCTCGGTAGCGGGTTGTACGCGGCGGGGGTCATTCTGTCGGCAGGCCGCATTGAACCCGGCGCAAGCGCGACCCTCACCGTACCCTTGTACGCGGGCCCGGAAGAGCAGGACAATCTTTCCAAGCTGGCGCCAGGTCTCGATCTTACGATCGACTACGGCTGGTTAACCGTCATCGCAAAACCCTTGTTCTGGTTTCTGCAATGGCTGTACCAATGGGTTCACAACTGGGGCGTTGCAATTATTCTCCTGACAGTGACGATCAAAGCGGCATTTTATCCATTATCGGCAGCGAGTTACCGTTCGATGGCGCGCATGCGCATCCTTGCGCCACGGCTGCAAAAACTCAAGGACCAATACGGTAGCGATCGCCAGCGCATGAATCAGGCGATGATGGAGTTGTACAAGACCGAAAAGATTAACCCGCTCGGCGGCTGCTTGCCTGTCGTTGTGCAAATACCTGTTTTTATTGCGCTTTATTGGGTATTGCTGGCAAGTGTGGAACTGCGCCAAGCACCGTTTATTCTATGGATAGACGATTTGTCGCGGGCGGATCCGTATTTTGTGCTGCCGGTGCTGATGGGCGCAACGATGATATTCCAGACCTATCTGAATCCGGAACCCCCTGATCCGGTGCAGGCTAAGATAATGAAAATCATGCCTATCGCATTCAGCGTCATGTTTTTCTTCTTTCCCGCCGGCCTCGTACTTTATTGGCTGATCAACAACGTCCTTTCGATTGCCCAGCAGTGGCAGATTACCCGCGCGATGGAGCAAGCCAAGCCGGCGCATGGCAGATGAGACCGTAGCGGCAATTGCGACACCGGCAGGTCGTGGCGGGATCGGGGTTGTGCGCATATCGGGTTCGCGTCTCGCGCCGATGCTCTATGCATTGGTCGCGAGCGAAGTAACTCCCCGGCTCGCCACCCGCGCGGACTTTCTCGGCGCCGACGGCAGCGTCATCGATCAAGGCCTGGTGCTTTATTTCCCGGCGCCACATTCGTATACCGGTGAAGACGTAATTGAATTGCAGGCGCATGGCGGCCCGGTCATATTGCACCTGTTGCTTAAGCGCTGCCTTGAACTGGGTGCGCGGATCGCCGAACCCGGCGAGTTTACCAAGCGCGCATTTCTTAACGATAAGCTGGACCTTGCACAGGCTGAAAGCGTTGCCGATTTGATCGACGCTACCACCGCTGAAGCGGCGCGCTGCGCTGTGCGATCTCTGCAGGGCGAGTTTTCCCGTCAGATTGAAGTTCTCGTGCAGGCGTTAATGGAGTTGCGCATCCTGGTAGAAGCTACGCTTGATTTCCCGGAAGAAGACGTCGAATTACTGGCGCTGGGCAACGCGGATGACAGGCTCGAGAATATCCAGGCGCGCCTGGCCCAGATAATGGCGGCCTCCCGGCAGGGGAGACTCTTACGAGACGGTATTCAGGTAGTGCTTGCGGGTCAGCCGAACGTCGGCAAATCGAGCCTGTTAAACGTATTGGCAGGCACTGAGCGCGCGATCGTCACGGCAATACCGGGCACCACGCGCGATGTGATACGCGAATCGATCAATGTCGAGGGGGTGCCGCTGCATGTAATTGATACGGCGGGCCTGCGTGAGCCGCGTGATGAGGTCGAGAAGATCGGCATTGCCAAGACCTGGGAGGCGATTGCGCAAGCTGACCTGGTTCTATGGATCAGTGATGCAACGCGCGTTGAAACCAAGGCCGGTGACCCCGCATTGGCGGCACATTTGCCTGCCGGCGTATCTCAACTGCATATCGTGAACAAGATCGACCTTGTCGACGCCACACTGTTCCGGCAGGAATTCCCGAATGAAAATGAAGTTTTGGTGTCGGCCAAAACCAACGCGGGACTTGACGCGTTGCGGTCAGCATTGCTCAACGCGGTGGGTTGGGGGGGGTGTGGGGAGGGCGTTTTCATGGCGCGCGAACGCCATTTGCAGGCGCTGCAACTGGCGACACATCATCTTGACCGTGCCGGTGCGCTGACCAGAGTACTCGAGTTGTTTGCCGAGGAACTCAAGCTTGCACAAAATGCGCTCGGGAGCATCACGGGCGAGGTAACCGCGGACGATCTGCTCGGCAGAATATTTGCCAGTTTTTGCATCGGCAAATAATCGTGGGCGCCGGATGTTTCACGTGAAACACGGGTTCGCAGCATCGCCGTTCGAGCCGTCCAGTCCGCCTGATGCGTGAACGTTCCACGTGAAACACAATTTGCCACGGCTTAGGCATATTTCGTTTCCAGGGTGATTTCTAGTATCATTGCGACCCTGGATTCTGCCCGGATGGCGCATGCATTTCCCTGAAAAATTTGATGTAATCGTGGTCGGCGGTGGTCATGCCGGCACGGAGGCGGCGCTCGCCAGTGCGCGCATCGGCCGACGCACCCTGTTGCTGACGCACAACATTGAAACATTGGGGCAGATGTCCTGCAACCCATCCATCGGAGGGATAGGTAAGGGCCACCTGGTCAAGGAGATCGACGCATTGGGGGGCGCGATGGCTGCCGCCACCGATGAAGCGGGGATCCAATTCCGGATTCTCAACTCCAGTAAAGGCCACGCAGTAAGAGCAACGCGTGCGCAGGCGGATCGCGTGCTATACCGGAAGGCGATTCGTAATTGCATTGAGGGTCAGCCCAACTTAGTCGTTTTTCAGCAATCCGCAGATGACCTGATCGTCGAAAACGAGCGCATAACGGGCGTCGTGACCCAGCTCGGTTTACGATTTGCTGCTGATGCCGTCGTGCTGACGACAGGCACATTCCTGTCCGGACTGGTTCACGTGGGGCTGCAGAATTATCAGGCCGGACGGGCTGGCGATCCTTCCTCCGTGAGCTTGGCGGCACGCCTGCGTGAACTGAAATTGCCCGTGGGCCGTCTCAAAACAGGCACGCCACCACGAATCGATGGCCGCAGTATCGATTTCTCCCGGTTGATTGAACAACCGGGCGACCAGCCGGTGCCGGTATTCTCGTTTCTCGGTTCCGCGGAGCAGCATCCCCGGCAACTGCCGTGCTGGATCACGCATACCAACGTGCGGACGCACGACATCATTCGCGGCGGCCTTGACCGTTCGCCGATGTTCACGGGAATAATTGAGGGTGTCGGGCCGCGTTATTGTCCGTCGATTGAAGACAAGATCACGCGCTTCGCGGACAAGGTTTCACACCAGATATTTCTTGAGCCCGAGGGGTTGACGGTCAACGAATTTTATCCCAATGGCATATCTACCAGTTTGCCGTTTGACGTGCAGCTCGCGCTGGTGCGTTCGATTCACGGCCTGGAACACGCGCACATCACACGGCCCGGCTACGCCATCGAATATGATTATTACGATCCGCGCGGACTCAAGAGCTCTCTTGAAACCAGGGCGATCAGCGGCCTGTTTTTCGCCGGTCAGATTAATGGCACGACCGGCTACGAAGAGGCTGCGGCCCAAGGGTTGCTCGCCGGCATTAATGCAGCGCGCTTCACGGCCGGCGAGGAAGCCTGGTGTCCACGCCGTAGCGAGGCCTATCTTGGCGTGCTCGTCGACGATTTAATCACGCGCGGCGTGACTGAGCCGTACCGCATGTTCACGAGTCGGGCTGAATATCGCCTGAGCCTGCGCGAGGACAATGCGGATATGCGGCTGACCGCGATCGGCCACGAACTTGGCGTAGTTGATGCCGCCCGTTGGCAGCACTATGAGCGCAAACGCGAGGCCGTCGCGCGCGAGCTAGAGCGGCTGAAGTCGAGCTGGGTCAATCCCAGAATAATCGCGCAACACGAATGCGAGCGCGTGCTTGGACAGGCGATTGACCGCGAATATACGCTGCTCGATTTGTTGCGCCGTCCCGGTGTTAGTTATCCGATTTTGATGACTTTGCCCGAGGCTGGTCCGGCCGTCACCGACCCGCAGGTGGCCGAGCAAGTCGAAATCGCATGCAAGTATCAGGGGTATATCGCGCGTCAGCAGGATGAAATCACGCGCCAGCAGGCATATGAGACAAAACTTTTGCCGGCGGACCTTGATTACCGAAACGTGCGCGGACTGTCGATCGAAGTGCAGCAGAAACTGAATCAGCATCGTCCCGAAACCCTCGGCCAGGCGGCACGCGTCTCGGGAATTACTCCGGCGGCGATCTCATTGTTGTTGGTTCACTTGCGGCGCGGTTTTCGCGCGGCCCAAAAAACAGCATGAGCCTTGCGGAAAAACTCGCGCAAGGCACGGCGGAACTGGGATTGCAGGTGTCTGCGGACGTTCGCGGCAGGCTGCTGGATTATCTCGCCCTGATTGCCAAATGGAATCGGGTACACAACCTGACCGCGGTGCGTGACAGTACGAAGATGGTGAGCGCCCACTTGCTGGATTGTC
>JAYWDM010000331.1:0-4755 GCA_043779885.1 Betaproteobacteria bacterium
CCGTTCTGCAGCGACAGCACGGCCGTATGCGGCCCCACGATCGGTTTCACCGCCCGCGCCGCCGCCTCGGTGTCCTTCAGTTTGACGGCGATGATCACCACGTCGGCGGTACCTATCGTCGCCGGGTCGTCGGTCACATTTACTTTTGCGACGTGGATGTCGCCCTGCTCCTTGTTCTCCAGCGTCAGCCCATGCGCGCGCATCGCCGCGAGATGCGCGCCGCGCGCCACGAAATGCACATCACACCCGCTATTCGCGAGTCGCCCGCCGTAAAAACCGCCGACTCCGCCGGAACCCATGACCGCAATTTTCATCGTGACGTTCTCATCCCTGCCAAATTTGTTACCAATCAAACACGCCATGCACGGCGCCGCAGACGCGGCTCAGCAATCCGTTCCGGCGAGCACTTCGGCGACGTGCAGCACTTGCGTACGGGTATCGCCCCTGCGGCGCAACCGGCCTTCGATAGTGAGCATGCAGCCGAGATCGCCGAGCACGATGGCGTCCGCGCCGGTGGCCAGCGCGTTCGTGCATTTGTTGTCGGCGATCCGCGTCGAGATGTCGCCGAATTTGAGCGCGAACGTGCCGCCGAAACCGCAGCAGGTTTCGGCCCCGTCCATCTCCGCGAGTTTCAGACCCGCGACTTTGGCAAGCAACGCGCGCGGCTGCGTTTTCACGCCCATCTCGCGCAGGCCGGAGCATGCATCGTGATACGTGATGGTGCCGTCGAATTTTGCGTCGATGCGGTCGAGCTTCACGATATTCGTCAGGAAATCCGTCAGTTCAAAAGTTTTTGCGCACAGGCGGCCAACGCGCTCGAGCTCGGCGGGTAGATCGGCGAACAGATCCGGATAGTGCGCGCGTATCATGCCGGCGCATGACCCCGATGGCGCAACGACGTAATCGCACGCTTCGAATTCCGCGAGCACTTTGCGCGCGAGCGCGAGTGCTGATTTGCGATCGCCCGAGTTGTAGCCCGGCTGGCCGCAGCACGTCTGCGTCGCCGGCACGGTCACTTTGCAGCCGGCGCTCTCCAATAGCTTGAGCGCCGCGAAGCCGATGCGCGGCCGCATCATGTCGACGAGACAAGTGACGAACAATCCGACGCGCATGACTATGAACGTGAAGGGTGAAGGGTGAAGGGTGAACGTTTAAGGCAGCCCCACCAGTTCCTCATGGCCTGAACCGCTGGAAACCCAACTCGTTTGTTCATCCTCCCACCTTCAGTTTCGTTCACCCTTCACCCATCACTCATCACCCATCACTTATAAAGCCCCTGCTTCTCCAGCCAGCCCTGTATCACGTCGGCAACCTGCAGATTGTTGCGGTCCATCATCATCATGTGCGAATTGCCCCTGATGCCGATCTGCGGCAGGTTGACGACTTCGTAGCCACCGCCGGCGGCGCGCACCTGTTCGAGGAATTTCAGTTCGTTCGCCCTGATCGTGGGCCAGCGCGCGTCCTGCTCGATGTAGTCGCCATATACGGCCAGGATCGGCGTGTTTTTGAGCTTGTCGGTCTGGTTGGGATAACCCAGGCCGGCGGGCTCAACGAGCACCAGCGCCTTGACCTTGTCGGGCCGTGCCTGTGCGACCTTCTGGCCGAAACTCCCCGCCTGCGAATGCACCAGCACCGCGCAGGGACACACCTTGTCCACGAGTTCAATATAGGCGGCGACGATCGCGTCGTCGGTGGTGGTCCAGCGCGGCACGCCCTGCTTGGTGAAATTGTCGTAGCCCTCGAGCGGGAACTGGCTGCCCGGCAGCACCTTCATTTTGGCCGGGTCCTTGTTGTAGGAGCCGGGCCCGGCGCCGATGCGGAACCGCTCGAATGGATTCTCCTTGGTCAGGAACAGCGGCTCGCTCTTGAAGACGTCGGGGTACATCGCCCAGCCCGCGCGCCCGCGCTCCACGGCGTCGGAGTTGTACACCGTCCAGCCTTTCTTGAGAAAAAAGTTGAGCCAGCCTTCGCGTCCGTCGGGCGTCGTCTCGTAGGTGACGCCGGTCAGGCCGCCGCCGTGCCACATCAGCAGCGGCAGCGAGCCGCGCTGATTCTGCGGCACGAAATACTGCACGTACATGCTTTCAACGTGATAAACGCCATTGGGGTCGACTTTCGCCGGCACGCCGCCCGGCGTGAACACGACGTCCCTCACCGGCTTGCCTGAGATCGTCACTTCGCGCCCGCCGACATGAAACGATCCCATGTCGTTCAGCGCGATCGGCGCCTGCGCGCAACCGGCCAACGCCGCCACGGCGGCAATGGATAGTATTTTTTTCATGCTTGTCTCCTTTTCGCCGCGTGCGTGTTCATCACTGCCTTCAGTCTATCCGCGCGCCCGAATCGCGGACGACCTTGCTCCACTTGATTTTCTCGCGCTCGATGAACGCCTGAAACTCGGCGGGCGTGCCGCCGATCGGCTCGATGCCATCGCGCATCAGCCGCTCGCTGATGTCAGGCAGCTTCAGCACTTTGGCAATTTCGCTTTGCAGGCGGTTGATGATGTCTTTCGGCGTGCCGCCCGGCACACAGACGCCCGCCCATGAGACGGCTTCGAAACCGGGAACGCCGGACTCGGCGACCGTCGGAATATCCTGCAGCGTCGGAAAACGCTTGCCGCTGGAAATGCCCAGTACTTTGAGCTTGCCCGCCTTGACCAGCGGCAGCGAGCTCACCGGCTGGTCGAACATCAGCACGACCTGCCCGGCGAGCAGGTCGCCCATCGCATTGCCCGTTCCCTTGTATGGGACGTGCACCATGTCGAGCCCGGCGGCCGACGCGAAGTACGCGGCGGACAGGTGCGACGCCGTGCCCACGCCCGAGGACGCGTAATTGATCTGCCCCGGCCGCGCTTTGACGAACGAAATAAACTCCCTGATGTTTTTTACCGGCAACGACGGATGCACGACGATGATGTACGGCAAGGAGCCTGTCTGCGTCACCGGGATCAGGTCCTTGTCCGCGTTGTACGGCACGCTCTTGTAAAGGTACGGGATGATCGCGAAATTGCCGGTCGTGCACGCAAACATCGTGTAGCCGTCGGGCGGCGACTTCGCGAGCGCCTCGGCCGCGATGATGCCGCCCGCGCCGGTGCGATTGTCGACCACCACCTGCTGGCCGATGTTCTCGGACATTTTCTGCGCGATGAGTCGCGCGACGATGTCGGTCGAGCCGCCCGGCGCGAAACCCACCAGAAAACGGATCGATTTGCCCGGATAATTCTGCGCCTGCGAAATGGTGCCGGCGGCGGCCAGCGCCAGAGTAACAAGCAATGTTGCGGCAATGCGCATGACACCTCCCCCTTAGCGGGCTTGACGCAATTTCATCGCATCGCTCGATCCCTCACCCCCATCCCCTCTCCCGGGGGCGAGGGGAGCGTCGAGCGGAACCGGATCGTCATCCGGTTTCATAATCGCTAACGATGCGTGCCCGATTATCGCAGAAATCGGCAATCATTCCGCGCGCACGCCGCTTTCCCTGATGATAGGCCCCCAGCGCGCCAGTTCGGCCTTCAACTGCGCCGCGAATTCGTCCGGCGTATTGGCAACGACCTCCGCGCCATCGGCCGCCAGCCGCTCTTTGATATCGGGTGCGAGCAGGACTTTCGCGAACGCCGCGTAGAGCCTGGCGACGATGTCTTTAGGCGTGCCGGCCGGCACGTGCGCGCTGTAGTAGGTGGCGATATCGTAGCCCTTCACGGTCTCCGCGATCGCGGGCACGGCGGGCAACGCGGGCGAGCGTTGCGCGGCAGTCACGCCCAGCGCTTGCAGCCGGCCCGAACGGATATGCGGTATCGCTGCCGGCATGGTTGCGAACATCGTCGCCACATGTCCGCCGAGAAGATCGGTAATGGCCGGCGCGCCGCTGCGATAGGGCACATGGGTCAGCTTGATGCCCGCGAGTTTCTGCAGCAGTACGCCCGACAGGTGCTGCGAGCTGCCGCTGCCCGAAGACGCATACGTGAGCTCGCCGGGATGCGCGCGCGCAAGCGCGACGAGTTCCTTCACGCTCCTGGCCGGCACCGACGGATGCACTGACAACACGTTGGGAATACGCGTAAGCACCGTAATGGCGACAAAACTTCCCAGCGGATCGTACGGCAGCTTCGGAAACAGGAAAGCATTGAGGACGTGGGAGGAAAACCCGCCGAGCGTCACCGTATAGCCATCGGGCGGCGCCTTGGCGCCCGCCTCGACCCCGATGATGGCCGACGCGCCGGGCCGGTTGTCGATCACGATCTGCTGCCCCAGCTGCTCGCCGAGTTTCGGCGCGAGAACCCGCGCGACGATATCGGCTGAACCGCCCGCGGCAAACGGCACGATGAAACGAACCGGCCGCGACGGATAGCCCTGCGCATGGGCGGCCGGCGGGATCAATGCCGGCAGTGCCGCCACGGCGCACGCCAGCGCCCGCATGCAACGGCGCCGGATCACGCCATGCCTATCGGTTCGGCCAACTCATCGAGGATTTTGCCCGGGCGCGCGCGCATCAGCGCTTCGAGTTCGCCGCGCACTTTGCGGTAACCCGGATCGTCGAACAGGTTGTGCATTTCGCCCGGATCGTTGACGAGATCGTAGAGTTCGCCCGCCCCGGAACCGAGCTCGAACGTGCATTTGTGCGTTTTGGTACGCACGGTGC
The DNA here is from genome assembly GCA_043779885.1 of Betaproteobacteria bacterium. Taxonomy (GTDB): domain Bacteria; phylum Pseudomonadota; class Gammaproteobacteria; order Burkholderiales; family SG8-41; genus PALSA-1004. The sequence continues at coordinate 4,639 of JAYWDM010000331.1, forward strand.
GCAACTGCAGGCCGACGCCGCAACGCGACGGATGCACGTGCCATTCGCTCCACGCGGCGTCGCGCGCGGCGTCTTTTCCCGTGAGCAGCGGTTGCAATGTGCGGCTTTGCACTTCGC
>JAYWDM010000332.1:0-4754 GCA_043779885.1 Betaproteobacteria bacterium
GCCGTGGCCTGCGACACCGGCGCGAAATCGCGCAGCACCTCGTAGCCGGAGGGGTACATGAGCGGGCGAATGACAGAGGTCGCGCTCATCATGACCACCGTGTAGCCATCCGGCGCGGCCTGCTTCGCAAGCTCGGCGCCCAACGCGCCGCCGGCGCCGCCGCGGTTGTCGACGACGACACTCTGGCCGAGTTGCGACGAGAGCTTGACGGCCAGCGCCCGCGCGACAGTGTCGAAGCCGCCGCCCGCCGCGTCCGGCAGAATCAACCGGATCGGCTTAACGGGATAGGCCGGTTTCGATTCCTGCGCCTGCGCCGCCAGCGCGCCCAGGAGCAGCCATCCGCCGAAAAGTCGCATTGCGGCCATGAGTAATTCCCTGAGGCGGGTGCCATTCGCAGCCCTGCGCGGCGGCTAATCCACCTTGGCGCCGGTGACTTTGACCACGTCGATCCAGCGGGTGACTTCGCGTTGCACGAATTCCTCGAACTGCGCCGGCGTGCTGCCGACGGCCTGAAACTGCATGTCGTCGAGGCGGGTGCGAATGTCGGGTGTTTTGAGCGTGCGCTCGAGCGCCGCCTGCAATTTGTTGACAACGCCGGCAGGGGTGCCCGCCGGCGCGAGCAGTCCCCAAAACGATTCGACGACGACCGGAATGCCGGCTTCCTGCAGCGTGTGCAGTTCCGGCAGGCTCGGCAGCCGCCTCGCGCCGGATACCGCAAGCGCGCGCATGCGCCCGGATTTGATGTGCACGAGCAGTGAGGCCGGCACGGATAGCAGCATGGAGACTTCGCCCGAGAGCAGTGCGGTGATCTGGGGCGCGCCGCCTTTGTACGGCACATGCACTGCGTCCATGCCGGTGACGTGTTTGATCTGCGCGAACGCGAGGTGCGCCGTAGTGCCGCTGCCGGTCGTGCCGTAGGTGAGACGCCCAGGCTGCGACTTCGCGAGCGCGATGAGTTCCCGCGCCGAATTCGCCGGCACCGACGGGTGCACGACGAGCACCGGCGAAGTTCTCGCGATCATGGTAATTCGCGCGAAATCCTTCAGCGCGTCGTAGGGCAGATTGATCTGCACGCTGGGCGCGATCGTGAACGCATTGTCCATGATGAGCAGGGTGTAGCCGTCCGGCGCCGCGCGCGCGACGATTTGCGTCCCTATGGTCGTGTTGCCGCCCGCGCGATTGTCGACGACCGTATTCTGGCCGAGTTCCGCGATCGCCTTCGTGACGATGGTGCGCGCCAGGATGTCATTCGCGCCGCCCGGCGAATAGGGGACCACGACTCGCACTGTCCGCGACGGGTACCGATCGACCGCGGAGTTTTGCGCGAGCGCCGGCGCGGCGGCGGCGAGGCCCAGTACGATGACTGCAAGCTGCGGCTGATGCGTCATGAATAGGCTACGGGTCGCTGCGATTTTCGCCCGCCGCCCTTACTGCGCCCGGTACTGATTGACGAAGTCCCAGTCTATCTCCATGCCGAAGCCCGGCGCGTCGGTGATATGCACTTCGCCGCCCTTCACCTGCGGGCCGTTTTTGTAGATGCCGAGCCCGAGGACGTCGCGCACCTTGTTGCCTATCGTCTCGACCGCAAAGCTGGCCGAGGGAAACGCGATGCACAGATGCGCATGCACTTCGGGCGCGAGATGCGGCGCGATGCGCACCCCGCACTGTTCCGCGAAGTGGGCCACGCGCAGCCCTTCGGTGAAGCCGGCGTAACGCGTGGCGTCGAACTGCGCGAAGCGCAGCGCGCCGGAGGCGATGAAGTCGCGCATCGTGAAGCGCGTAAGCTCGCGCTCGCCGTGCGCCAGCGGAATCGGACTTGCCGCGGCCAGCTTCACGTAATCTGCCGGCTGCAAATACCAGTGCAGCGGTTCCTCGAGCCAGTAGATGTCGTAAGGCTCGACCGCGTGGGCGAAACGGATACATTCCTCGAGGTCGTAGGGGGCGTTCATGTCGAGCATCAGCAGCGTGTCCTTGCCGATCGCCTCGCGGATCGCGCGGATGCGTTCGACTTCCTCGGACATTTCCGCCCAGCAGCATTTGGCTTTGACGGCGCGATAACCCTTGTCGACGAACGAAGCCATTTCGCTGGCATAGGTTTCCAGCGTCGCGTTGTCGCGGTAATAGCTGCCGGTCGCATATGTGAAAAACGACTGGCGCGCGCCGCCCAGCAGTTTGTACACCGGCATGCCGGCCGCCTTGCCCTTGATGTCCCACAGCGCGATGTCGATGCCGGCGATCGCCGCCATGATGTGCGGGCGCGCGCTGCGCGGCAGCGGGGGCGGCAGGCCGCCGCTGCCCTGGATGCCGCCCGGCCGCGGGCACGTCAGCAGGAAGAGCTTTTCCCACACCTCGACGTGGCCGAGCGCATCCATGCCTTTCACGATCTCGCCGAAACGCAGGATCCATTCGCAGATCGTCTTCATCGGTTCGCCATGCACCTTGCCGTAGCCGGTGAGGCCGTTGTCGGTCTTGACCTCAACGAGGATGAAGTGCGAAGTGCGAAACGTTTCGTGGGCCGTCGACAGCGGCACGGCCGTGGTCGCGGAGAGCGGGTGCACCGCAATGGATTCGATTTTCATGTTGTTCGTTTTGCGCTGAGTGGTGGAGGTTTCCCGCGGTGCTGCGGATCGTTCATTCGCCCTTGATCCCGGCCGCGTTGATCACCTTCGCCCATTTCACGATCTCGCTCTGGATGAACGCCGTATATTCTTCCGGCGTGCTGCCGACCGGATCGGCGCCGGCATCGACCAGCCGCTTGAGCAGATCGGGGGATTTCAGGGCGCGCACTATCTCGGCATGCAGGCGGTCGATGATGGCGCGCGGCGTTTTGGCCGGCGCCGATATTCCGTACATGGTCGTCACCTCGAAACCCGGAACGAATTCAGCCACCGCAGGCAGCTCAGGCGCGGCGGCCGCGCGCTTCGCACCCGTGGTGCCCAGCGCGCGAAGCTTTCCCGCGCGGGCGATGTTCAATGCCGTCGGCAGGTTGGGCATCATCAGCGACGTCTGGCCGGCGAGCAGTTCCTGCATGGCGAGTCCGCCGCCCTTGTACGGGATGTGTATCCATTTTATGCCGGTCATATACTGAAAGAGCTCGGCCGACAGGTGCACTGTCGTGCCGGTGCCGGACGACGCGTAGTTGATCTCGCCGGGACGCCGTTTCGAAATGGCGATCAGTTCCTTCACGCTGTTTGCCGGCAGCGAGGGATGAACGACCAGGATGTTCACCGATTCGGCGATCTGGGTAATGAATGCGAAGTCCTTTACCGAGTCGAAATCGAGTTTCATCAGCGATGGATTGGTGATATGTCCCGGGGAGTTCAGCATGAGCGTATAGCCATCGGGCGGGCTGCGCACGAACACCGCCGCGGCGATCGCTGTGTTCGCGCCGCCGCGGTTTTCGACGACCACGGACTGCCCCAGGTACTCGGTCAGTTTTTGCCCGAGCGCGCGGGCGATAAAGTCATTGGTGGCGCCGGGCCCGAAGCCGACGATCAGGCGGACAGGCTTGACGGGGTAGGGCGCCTGGGCGGTAGCGAACTGCGGGAGCAGCGGCAGTGCCGCCGCGGCGCAGCACGCCAGCCACTTGCGCGCGGCCGGTTTGACGTGCGGAATCATGCTTTTTTTGTACTGCCCGGCACGGCAGCGATATGGTTGGCATATCTCCATCGCCACGGTCTTGTCGTCCGCTGCTCCACAACGCGATGGCAGGTTCATCCGCCGGATCCTCATACGTCACGTCCTCCACCTGGTTTCCGGAACGGGAGCATCATCTCTTGAAAGCGGCCTGCGTGTAACGGCATGTTACCAGCGTTTTCCGGTTACCCGCGTCACTCGCCCCACACCGTATGCGTATTCCGGATCATCGCGCTTGCGCAGGAGGTCTTCAGCGCGCTGAAGGTCAGGTCTTGCCTTTTGCCTCTTGCGTCGCTATCAACCGGCTAATCCTTGAGACGGACAGGCCGGTCGTCTGTGCGATGGCCGTCTGGGTATGGCCGCCTTCGCGATACGCCGGGCGATTAGGCGATTCTGGGGTCATCGATTCTGGGGTCAGGTCTATCATCATCGATTCTGGGGTCAGGTCTATCATGGTAGCATTGCTGTCGACTGTCAGCGTTTTGCGTTTGCATCGATTCGCCTTCTCTTTTGCCTGCCCGCTCGCACGATGCGCCCCACCGTCGTGAAGTGCACCTTGAAATGCCCGCTTATCTTGCTGTAGCTGTATTGCCCTGTATCGTGCGCTTTCAGAATCGCCTCGTCGCGCTCCTTGTGCGACTGCTCGATGTGGGCGAGTGACGGCGCCGGCCTGCGCCGTTGCGCCAGCGGAATGTTGATGTCGTCGCCCTGACGATCCATTTTTTTCTGCATCCGCTCGACGAAACGTTCGTCTCCCAGATAGATCTGTCCGCTCAGATTGTCCCAGGGACTCTGCGCCTTCACACCTTCTGCGACAAAGCGGGCGTAGCGCGTACGGGCCGCCGCGCGACCGCGCGCGAACTGCGCGAGCAGTGCGTCAACCGACAACCACGTCGGCGCCTGCTCCGCGTCCAGCATGGCGCGATAGCTGCTCCACGCCCACTGGCCGGCCGTTTTCACCATCCGTGCGCGCACCGGGTTTAATACGACATAACGGCACAATTCGAGAAGATAGGAATTCTTATCGACCAGAATCGCCTTGTAGCGCCCCTGAAACAGATGTCCGACACGGCGGTGACGACGGTTCGACCACTGCGTGTAAGTGCCATTGAGCTGGC